>VAYK01000033.1:13483-16957 GCA_005884985.1 Actinomycetota bacterium
ACGGGCTCGACGAGATCGCCTTGACGCTGCGAAGCGAGGCAGCAATTGATGCTTTCGAGGCCTCCGGCGGCGCCGACCGCGGCCCGGTGACGACGGCGCTGTGAGCGACGGGGAGCTGACCCCGAGTGGCGCCGTGGACTGGGACGCGGCAACCTATGACCAGCTCGCCGACCCCCAGGAGGAGTGGGGCCGCGAGGTGCTCGAGCGCCTCGAGCTGCGGGGCGACGAGACCGTGCTCGACGCCGGCTGCGGCAGCGGCCGGGTCACGCGGCTTCTGATCGAGCGCCTCCCGCGGGGCAAGGTGATCGCCGTCGACGGCTCGCCGGCCATGGTCGACCAGGTGCGAGGGGTGCTGAGGCCGCAGGACGAGGCGCTGCTCGCGAATCTCGTGGATCTGGAGCTGGAAGCCCCGGTGGACGCGATCTTCTCCAACGCCACGTTCCACTGGGTGCTCGATCACGACCGGCTGTTTCGGCGACTCCACGGGGTGCTCCGCCCGGGAGGCCGGCTCGAGGCGCAGTGCGGCGGCCAGGGCAACGTAGCCGAGTTCGAGCGGGCGGTCGACGCGCTCAGCGGCGACGAGCGCTTCGCGCCCTACCTGCGCGGGACGCTTTTGCCCTGGAAGTTCGCCGGGGTGGGGGAGACGGAGGTGCGCCTGGAGCGGGCCGGCTTCGTGATCGCCCGCCTGTGGATCGAGCCCAAGCGCTTTCAGCCTCCAGATCCGAAGCGCTACCTGCGGGTGACGGGCCTCGCGTCCTACCTCGACCGCCTGCCGGACGACCTTCACGACGTGTTCGTCGATGCGGTGACCGGCTCGATGCCTCGCCCCCTGGTGCTCGACTACGTGCGCCTGAATATTTCGGCGCGGCGGCCTTAGAGGCAGCCTCTTGGTTAACCGCCGCCGCTGCGCGCCAGGCGGCGAAGCCGCTTGGCGATCGCCTTCGGGCGGCCAAGGGCCGCGTTGCCGCTCTCGTCGCGGCGTGCGTCGTCCGCGGCCGAGGCGTTTGGTCCCGGCGGCGGCGGCGTCGAGTCGAAGCCGTGCCGATAGTGCCACAGCATCGCGTCCAGCTTTCGTTGCGGCACCTGGTCGAGGGCGTTCAGCGGCAAGCCGCTCGACGCTCGGCGGTTGGCAGCGGTATTGGGGTTCGTGGCGTTCATATTCACGTTCGGCGTGATCGCGTCATAGGGCGCGGAGTTGCCCGGGTTCTGGGTCATCGCGTCATACAGCGGCACTGCCAGCGCCTCTGCGAGGTTACGTGGCTTCATCCCCATGATGATCTCCGCGGTCCGCAGGAACGAGAGCTGGTCGTAGCGATTGTGGACGACGGCTCCCTTACTCGTGTAGGGGCTGATCGCGAGGGCCGGGATGCGGTGGGCATCGACGTGGTCGGCCCCATCCTGGGAGTCGTCCTCCATGACCAGGATCAGAGAGCTGTTCCAGATCGAGGAGTGGGAGATCGCATCGACGATCTGCCCGAGCGCCCAGTCGTTGTTGGCGACGTCGGCGTTCGGCGTGCGCTTGCCGACCGCGACGCCCTGCGTGTGGTCGAGCGGCAGGACGACGTAGTTGAAGGGAGGCACCGAATTGGTCGCGAGCTGTGACTGAAAGCGCGCGTTGAAGCAATTGAACCGTGAGTGCGAATTCGGCGGGGCGCCCGGTGGTAGGGAGGAATCGTAGTTGTCCACGGAGCTCTGCCCCACCGGATTGAAGATCGCGACGTCGCTGTCGTAGCAGCCGCCGTTGAGAGCGATGTCGGAGTTGGTCAGCCGCAGGACCTCGGCGTTCTCGGCGGTCTCCTGGTCGGTTCGATCCTTGTCCGGCAGCGGGGAGAGCCCCGCCAGGGCCTCGCCATAGTTGTAGAAGGGGATGTTCTCCCGCAGCGCGCGCTGGAAGATGTAGCCCTTCGGGGGCGCGCTCACCTCGTAGGCGCCGAAGTCGTAGGGACGCCCGCGCCCCGAGTAGTTCTGCGGCCAGTTCTTCACCACGTAGTCGGACACCGCTCCGGCCGCGGTCCAGTAGTGACCGTCGATCGACGCCTCCGAGTCTGCGTAGACGTGGTCGAGCAGGGGGAAGCGACGCACGAGGGCGTGGGTGTTCGGCGTGATCCGCTTGCCGAACAGGGTCAGGTTGGGATCGCCGTCTCCACGCCCAACGTCCCCCAGGACCTGGTCGTAGGTGCGGTTCTCCTTGACGATGTAGAAGACGTGCTTGATCGGGCCGCCCGCGCGGATCGGGGTGTTGGCCGGCGGGCTCTGTTGGTTGACGGGATGGATCTGGCGATCGGCAACCGGCGTCAGGCTTCGAATCTGCTGATCGCTCGGGAAGTTGAGGATCCCAGAGCTCCCGTGCACGATCGAGGGCAGGTACTGGAAGCTGTTGATGAAGTTGTCGCTGTCGTTGGGCGAGTAAGGATTCGGGCCGTTCGGATTCGGCCCCACCCCAAGCCCGCGAGCCGACACCCAGGCAAGCTTGCCCCCCACGTAGCGGGCTGTGGCGACGGTCGGATAGGAACCCACCGGGAGCCGGCCGACGAGCTGGAATGGCGCCACCCCGCGCGTGGCGTCCGGGTGACCCGGGTCGCAGCCACGCGCTTGCGAAAGCGAGAACACCGCGACGGCGTCCTCGCCGGAGTCGGCGGAGAGCAGATCGCAGCCGTCCCTCGTGACCGAGACCTGGGTCGGGGTGGTCCCGGTGCCCCGGGAGCGCGCCAGGGACAGCGTCCGGGCGAGGGTGAGGGTCTGGGTGTTGATGACTGCGATCCGATCGCTGTTGGCAATCGCCACGAAGGCCCGCGGCTGCTTGGGGTCGATCGCCACCCCTTCCGGATGGGACAGGTGCCCCCCGACATCGATCGTCTTCACGACCTGCGCCGATGCCATGTCGATCACCGAGACCGTGCCCTCGGTCTCACTGGTCACCAATCCGTAGCGGCCGTTGCGCGTGATCGCGGCCCCGTACGGATAGTGCCCGACGCTGACGTACGTAACATTTCCGGTGCTGAGGTCGATGATTGCTGCGCTGTCCGCCAGGTTGAGCGCGGCGAGCAGGGTCTTGCCGCCGGGGCCCACGGCCAGGTCGCGCGGCCAAGACTGCGTCGCGGTTCCCGGCGGGAAGGTCTGAACGGCCGGGGCGTTCGGTGGCGGGGGAACCGAGATCACCCCGTTGCGTTCGGCCTTCCCCGTGCTGGGGTCGAGCTTGAACACCGAGATCACGTCGCCCTCGCGGCCGGGAATCGTGCTGGAGACCCGCTGGTCAGTGAACGGTGAGTCGGCGAGCCCGGAGACGTATGCCCGGCTCCCATCGGGGGCGATGGCGATTCCGCCGCTCAGTCCGGGCATCGGGATCCGCTGGATCACGTCGCCGACCCCCCCGCCAGCGGCGTCGGGCCGGACTCGGACGATTCGGATGTCGTTGTGGCCACGGCCGGTCGACAGCGTCCACAGGAAGCGACCGTCGGGCGTCAAGGCGCCTCC
>VAYK01000033.1:16981-22793 GCA_005884985.1 Actinomycetota bacterium
ATCCCGTCGCCGCCCAGGCGAGCCCCGCGCTCGCAAGGACGGCCGGCACCAGGACCACGGCCTGCAAACGACGCCCTCGCATGGCCGCGATTGTTTCACCTCGGCAGCATTCGTGAGGCATGATCCGGGGCGATGACCGTGGCGAGGAGTATGGGGATGCCTATCCCGTGGAGGTGCAGTGGGGGAGGCCGCTGCGAATGACGGCTGCCGACCTGCGGCCGCGGATCGTGCTGCTGCCGGGCGACGGGATCGGCCCGGAGATCGTTGCGGCCGCGCGCCGGGTGCTCGAGGCGGTGGGCGAGTTCGAGATCACCGAACAGGTAGTCGGCGGCGCCTCGATCGACGTGCACGGGACCGCGCTCGCGGACGAGGTGCTGGAGGCCTGCCGGCGCTCCGACGCCGTCCTGCTCGGCGCCGTCGGCGGGCCGAAATGGGACACGACCGACCCGCAGGCACCACGGCCCGAGCAGGGCTTGCTCCGCCTGCGCAAGGGCCTCGGCCTGTACGCCAACCTGCGACCGGTGCGGCCCAGCCCGGCGCTGGTGGATGCGAGCCCGCTGCGCGACGAGCGGCTGGCCGGCACCGATCTGCTCGTGGTCCGGGAGCTGACGGGTGGGATCTACTTCGGCGACAGCGGACGCGACGGAGATCGAGCGCATGACACCTGCGAGTACTCGGTGGCGGAGATCGAGCGGATCGCAACCGTGGCCTTCGACGCGGCGCGGCGCAGGGCGGCGGGCAAGTCAAGGACGCCACGAGTGACGTCGGTCGACAAGGCCAACGTCCTGGAGACCTCGCGCCTGTGGCGCGAGACCGTCGAGCGCCTCGCCGGCGACTACCCCGAGGTCGAGCTCGAGCACATGCTGGTCGACAACGCTGCCATGCAGCTGGTGTCGAGCCCCGCGCGCTTCGACGTCATCCTGACCGAGAACATGTTCGGCGACATCCTGAGTGACGAGTCGGCGATGCTCACCGGCTCGCTGGGGATGCTGCCCTCCGCGAGCCTCGGCTCCGACCGCCCCGGCCTGTTCGAGCCCGTGCATGGCTCGGCGCCCGACATCGCCGGCCGGGGGGTCGCCAACCCGCTCGCCACCGTCCTGTCGGTGGCGATGATGCTTGGCCATGGACTCGACCGGCCCGACGAGGCCGCGGTGATCGAGGCGGCCGTGGACTCGGTGCTCCAGCGCGGGCTGCGCACCTTCGATCTGGCCGGGGCCGGCGAGGAGCCCGTCGGCACCGATGAGATCACCGAGGCCGTCCTCGCGACGCTCTGACCTCGGAGCCCTGTCGGTCGGGCATACTTCGTGCGCTGCTCGTAACAACCATCGGCGGCCCTCCCGCGTCGCATTCGGGGTCGCCTTCCATCGGAGGAAACCGTGGAGAAGTCAGAGTGGATCTGGATGAACGGCGATCTCGTCCCGTGGGAGAACGCCAAGGTCCACGTGCTCAGCCACGGCCTCCATTACGGCAGCGGCGTGTTCGAGGGCATCCGCTGCTACGACACCGATCGGGGGCCGGCCGTCTTCCGGCACCGCGACCACCTCGAGCGGCTCGCGAAGTCGGCGAAGCTCTACTACCTGCCCCTCTCGTACCCGGTCGACGAGCTTCGGGACGCGACTCACGAGCTCATCCGCCGCAACGGGCTGTCGAGCTGCTACATCCGCCCGATCGCCTTTCGCGGCTACGGCGAGATGGGGCTCTACGCTCAGTCCGCGCCCGTGGACGTGGTCATCGCCGCCTGGCCCTGGGGCGCCTACCTCGGCGATGCGGGAAAGCGCAACGCGGTGCGGGCCAAGGTCTCCTCGTGGCGACGGATCTCCCCCGACGGGCTGATTCCCGAGGCGAAGGCGTGCGGCCAGTACCTGAACTCGATCCTCGCCAAGACCGAGTCGGCAAAGGCCGGCTACGAGGAGGCGATTCTGCTCGACCAGCGAGGCTTCGTCTGCGAAGGCTCGGGCGAGAACATCTTCGTCGTCCGCGAGGGCCAGATCCTGACCCCGCCGCCTGGCGCCTCCATCCTGGACGGGATCAACCGCAGGTCGGTCGTCCAGATCGCGCGGGACCTCGGCTACACGCTCGTCGAGCGGGACATCGCGCGCGCCGAGCTCTACCTGGCCGAGGAGGTCTTCCTCACCGGGACCGCCGCCGAGCTGGTCCCAGTCCGGGAGATCGACGACCACGACCTGGGCGAGCCCGGGGAGATCACCCGGGTCGTGCAGGCGAAGTTCGAAGATGCCACGTGTGGGCGCGCGCAGGAGTACCTCGAATGGCTGGACATCGTCGAGCAACCAAGTAAGGTCACCTCTTGATGCGCGTTCTGATCGAGGCAACCGGACGAATTAGCGGCGCCGCGGCCGCCTAGCGGCTCGCGGCCCACGCGGCGTGCGCCGCGCACAACCCCGGCCCGAATGGGCCCCCGTCCGCCCCGAACCAGAAAGGCATCGACTTGACACAGCTGAAGCTCTATGACACCACCTTGCGTGATGGCATGCAGGGGCAGGGGATGTCGCTGTCGGCCGCCGAGAAGGTCCGCGTGGTCCAGGCGCTGGACCGCCTCGGGGTTCACTACATCGAAGCCGGCTTTCCCAGCTCGAATCCCAAGGAGGCGGAGCTCTTCCGGCTGCTCGCTGGGGTCGACCTCTCAAACGCCCAGACCTGCGCCTTTGGCATGACCCGCAGGCGGGGGGTCGCGGCCGAAGACGATCCGGCGCTGCAGGATCTGGTCGCGTGCCTGGCGCCGGTGTGCACCCTGGTCGGCAAGACCTGGGCGCTCCACCTGGACAAGGTGACCAAGGTCTCGCCCGAGGAGAACCTCGGCATGATCACCGACTCGATCTGCTTCCTGAGGGCCGAGGGGAAGCGCGTCGTCTACGACGCGGAGCACTTCTTCGACGCCTGGCGCGAGGACTCCGCCTATGCGCTCGACTGCCTGCGAGCGGCGGTCGCCGCCGGCGCAGAGAACGTCACCCTCTGCGACACCAACGGCTCCAGCCTGCCGTCCCAGGTGGCCGAGGCGACCGCCGCCGTGGTCGGGGCGCTGGGGGATCGCACGGAGGTCGGCATCCACACCCACAACGACGCCGAGTGTGCGGTCGCCAACTCGCTTGCGGCGGTGGACGACGGAGCGCGGCTGGTGCAGGGGACGATCAACGGCTTTGGGGAGCGGTGCGGCAACGCGAACCTGGTCTCGATCCTTCCGGCGCTGCAGCTCAAGATGGGGTACGACTGCGTCCCGCCCGATCGCCTGCGGCGATTGACCGAGACCTCGCATTTCGTCGACGAGCTCTGCAACCTACCTCCGGACCCGGATCGGCCCTACGTCGGTCGCAACGCCTTCGCCCACAAGGGCGGCATGCACGTGGCGGGGGTGAAGGCCGATGCACGCACCTTCGAGCACACGGACCCCGGGCTGGTCGGCAACAGCCGCGACGTCTTGATCTCCGAGCTGTCCGGTAAGGGCTCCGTGGTGAGCCGCGCCGAGGGCGCCGGAATCGACCTCGACGCCGACGCGGCGAAGCGCGCCGTCGAGCGGCTCAAGGAACGCGAGCACCGCGGCTACCTGTACGAGGCGGCCGACGCATCCTTCGCGCTGCTGCTGCGGCGTGAGACGGGCCAATACGAGCCCCTGTTCCGGCTCGAGGGCTTCCGGGTGATCACCGAGAAGCGCGCCGACGGCAAAGTCGAGACGGAGGCGACGATCAAGATCTGGGTGGACGGCCGGCGCTACGTCCGCACCGCCGAGGGCAACGGGCCGGTGAACGCGCTGGACCGAGCGTTGCGTGACGCGATCACCGAGCTTCATCCGCACCTGGCCGAGATCGAGCTGGTCAACTACAAGGTCAGGATCCTCGATGCCCACCACGGGACGGGCGCGGTGACGCGCGTCCTGCTCGACTCCTCCGACGGGCAGGAGTCCTGGGGCTCGATCGGCGTCTCGGAGAACATCATCGAGGCGTCGTGGGAGGCGCTCGTCGACTCGCTCGAGTACGCGTTCCAGCCACGAAGGCCGCCGGTCACACCCCCCTCGTCGGAGGCTGAGGCCAGGGAGCCCGCACCCGTGCGCCCGCGGGCGTGAGCCAACCCGAGCCGATCCCGCTCGCCAGGCCCGACCTCGGTGCGCGCGAGGAGGAGCTCGTGCTGGAGGTCCTGCGCTCCGGAAGGCTCTCGCTGGGACCGGTGCTCGAGCGCTTCGAGCGAGCTTTCGCGGACTGGCTCGGCGTCGACGACGCGGTCGCCGTGTCCTCCGGCACCGCCGCCCTTCATCTGGGGGTGCGGGCGCTCGGTTGGGGGCCCGGCGACGAGGTGGTCACGAGCCCATTCAGCTTCGTCGCCTCCGCCAACTGCCTGCTGTACGAGGGCGCCTCCCCGGTCTTCTGCGACATCGACCCGGTGACGCTCAACATCGACCCGGAATTGGCTCGCTCCGCGGTGAGCGACCGCACGGTCGGGTTCCTGCCGGTCGACATCTTCGGCTACCCTGCCGCGCTGCCGGAGCTGGAAGAGCTGGCCACCGAATCCGGCCTCGGCATGCTCGAGGATGCGTGCGAGGCAGCCGGGGCCGTGGACTGCGAGGGGGTCCGGGTCGGCGCGCGCGGCCATCTCGCGACCTTCGCCTTCTATGCCAACAAGCAGCTGACCACGGGCGAGGGCGGCGTCATCGTTCCCTTCGCGCCCGAGATCGCGGTCCAGATTCGCAGCGAGCGCAACCAGGGGCGGGCGGAGGACATGGGCTGGCTCTCGCACCAGCGGGTTGGGTTCAACTACCGGCTGACGGAACTGCAGGCGGCGCTCGGCATAGCGCAGCTTGAGCGGGCCGAGGAGCTGCTCGGCAAGCGCGCCCGCGTGGCTGGCCTGTACCGCGAGCGGCTCGGCGCGATCGGGGGCAACCCCGCCGGCGGGGACGATCCGAAGGGGCTCGTTCTGCCGTGCGCGGATCGCGGAGCCGAACGTCGGAGCTGGTTTGTCTATCCGGTCCTGCTGCCGGCCGGCGTCGAGCGAGACAGGGTGATCGGCGAGCTGGGCCGGCGGGCCATCGAGGCAAAGGCATACATGCCGTGCATCCACCTGTTGCCGCACTATCGCGAACGCTTCGACTTCGGGGAGGGCCAGTTCCCGGTCGCCGAGGACGCCTCGTCTCGCCTCGTCGCGCTGCCCTTCTTCGGCGCGATGGGCGAAGTGCAGGTCGATCGCGTGGCCGCGGCGCTCGAAGCGGCGCTCGACGCCTGAGCGCTCAGACCTTCCCGGCCTCGATCATCCAGCGCACCGTGCGCCGGACGCCCTCCTCCCAGGGCGTGAACTCGAGCCCGAGCTCGGCCTGCGCCTTGGAGCTGTCGGCCCGGGCTTGCCAGAGCAGGAAATCGAGCTGGCCGGCGCCCAGCAGTGGCGGGCGGCGGATCAGCCGTGAGACGGCCTCGCCCGTCTTCGCCAGCCCCCTCGCCACGCCCGCCGGAAGGGTTGGCGGCACCCAGCCGCGGCCGGCGTCCGCGACGGCGGCACAGAGAATCTCGCGCATCGTCGCGTAGCCGTCGCAGAGGATGTAGCGCTCGCCCGGCTTGCCCCGCTCGAAGGCGGCCAGATGACCCGCGGCGACGTCGTCGACGTAGGCGAGCGTCATCCCACCGGGCGGGACGCCCGGCAGGCGGCGGCGGATCGCGTCGCGAACGGCTCCGTCGATCCCCGTTCCCTGCCACGGCCCCGGCCCGTAGACCGAGGATGGGTTGACGACCACGACCTCGATCCCCTCGGCTGCCTCGGCGAGCACCAGCTCCTCGGCGCGCTGCTTGGAGCGCTCGTACGCGGTGCCCTTCGGGTA
>VAYK01000001.1:0-338 GCA_005884985.1 Actinomycetota bacterium
CGACGTGGTGGTGAGCCTCGACGAGTTTCCCACGCTGGCCTGGTCGTGGAAGGTCACCCAGCTGCCGAGCGGGGGAGACGTGCGAGACATCCGGCGCGACGATCAAGCGGCGCAGGTCTACGTCGTCTTTCCGCGCTGGCCCGCGCCGCGCACGCGCAGCGACGTCATCGGCTACGTGTGGGACACGACGGCGCCGGTGGGGACGACGCTGACGAGTCCGAAGGCTGCCAACGTCAAGATCATGGTGGTGGAATCCGGGGCCGCGCATCGCGGAGCCTGGCGGCGCCAGCGGCGCAACGTCGCCGCCGACTATCAGACGCTCTTCCGGCGGGCCCCGC
>VAYK01000001.1:399-3898 GCA_005884985.1 Actinomycetota bacterium
CGAAAACACCAACGCCTATGCTAAGATGACGCCCATGGATTCAGACACTCCGTCACGCGAAAGGGGGCACGATGAGCCCTGAGCGGGATCCCGGGCGCACGGGCGCTGACGACCACGACATGGACGATCGCGACGACGAATCTCCCCGCAGCATCTTCTCCGCGCTGTGGTTTCGCGCGCTGCTGACCGTGCTCATCCTCGGCGTGCTCGCGGCCGTCGCGGTTCCCTACGTGCTGGACTTCGCGACGACGCCGGCGGCGAAGGTCACGCCGACGAAGTCGACGGCGGCCGCGCCGGCAGAACCCGTCACCGCGGCCCCCGCTGCGACGGCGCCCGCCGAGACTCCGGCCACTGCCGCGCCGGCCACCGCGGTACCGGCCGCGCCAGCCCCGGCGGCACCGGAACCGACGGCGGTTGCGCCGGACAAGCCCGAAACGCCGACCGCTCGCCCGTCCAAATCGACGGCGGCCAAACCAGCCCCGACGAAACCGGCCCCGACGAAGTCGCCCACGATGGTTGCCAAGGCGGCCGAGACTCCGAAGCCTCCGGCGCGGGCCGCGGAGTCGGAAAAGCCACCGGCCAAAGCGACGAGAATCGCCGAAGCGGACAAGCCGAGCGCCAGAGCCTCGAAGGCCGCCGAAGCGGAAAGAGGGACGCCCAAGGCGGCGAAACCCGCCGAAGGGGAGAAGGCGGCCCCGAAAGCGGCCGAGGTGACCAAGCCGAGCGCGGCCAAGGGGGCGGGCGGCGCCGGACCGTACTGGGTGCAGGTGGGCGCGTTCAAGGATCCCGAGACGGCCAAGCGGCTCGCCGCGCGCCTGCGCGAGCAGGGCATGCGCGTCGAGGAATCGACGGCCACGAGCGGCTCGGCCCGCACGGCGGGGGCGCCGGCCGCCGCGCCCCGCACGGCCGATCGCTACGACGTGATGGTGTCGGGAGCTTCGGCGGCCGACGTCGACGCCCGGCTCGCACCGAAAGGGTTGAAGGGAGAAGCCACCCCCAACGGCGTGGTGGTGCGTCCGAGCCTGGCCCTGCGCGAGGCGGTGACGCTGTCGCGCGACCTCGCCGACGCCGGGCTCAGCGTGCAGGTCCGCCGCATCGGCGGTCCCGCCCCCGCGACGGCCCCGACGCCGGCCCCCGCGGCGGCGGCGCCCATCACGCTCTACCGGGTGCGGGTGGGAGGATTTTCCGACCGCGCCGCCGCCGTGGACGCGATGAAGCGGCTCGAGGACAAGGGGCTCAAGACGTTCCTCGCCAAGGGCAACGAGTGAGCAACGCTTCCGGAGGAGGTGAGCCGACACCGTGACGAAGAACGACCTGGTCAACGCGGTCGCGGCGCACGGACTGTCCAAGCGGCAGTCGGCGTCCGTGGTCGAATCCGTCTTCGACATGATCTTCCGGTGCTTCGAGAAGAGCGAGGACGTCAAGATCGTGGGCTTCGGACACTTCCGCATCCGGCGCAAGGCGTCGCGGCGCGGACGCAACCCCCAGACGGGTGACAGCATCGAGATCACCGCGCGCAAGGTGCTGACCTTCAAGCCGAGCAAAGGGCTCAAGCAACGGATCAACAGCCAGACGCCGGCGTGACCACCGACGCCGCCGAGAAGCTGTACTACCGCATCGGCGAGGTCGAAACGCTCACGCGCGTCCCCGCCTACGTCCTGCGTTACTGGGAGTCGGAGTTCAAGCTGCTGCGGCCGAAGAAGAACCCGGCCGGGCAGCGCGTCTACCGAAAGCGCGACCTGGAGCTGGTCCAGCGGATCCGCACCCTGCTCTACGACGAGCGGCTCACCCTGGAGGGCGCCAAGAAGCGCCTGCTCGCCGAGTCGCGCAAGGGACCGGAGCAGCTGCAGTTCGGGCTCAAGGAAGCCACCTACGCGGGAACGCTGCGCCGGATACGCGAGCGGCTGATCCGGCTGCGCGCGCGCCTGACTTCTTGAAGCGACTTCCGCTTTCTGCGAAGATGACATCTCCTCGGGGCGTAGCGCAGCCCGGTAGCGCACCGGACTGGGGGTCCGGTGGTCGCAGGTTCAAATCCTGTCGCCCCGACCATTTTCTTGCCTGATGCCTATTCTGCTGGTCACCAACGACGACGGGGTGCACGCGGCCGGTCTGGCCGCGCTCGCCCGATCGCTGGAGCACCTCGGCGACGTCTACGTGCTGGCCCCGGAGCGCGAGCAGAGCGCGTGCGGGCACGCCCTCACGCTGCACCGCCCCCTCCGGGTGGAGCCCGTGCGTGACCGATGGTTCGCGGTCAACGGCACGCCCTCCGATTGCGTCAACCTCGGCGTGCTCGGCTTCCTGCCCGAACGGCCCGTGCTGATCGCCTCCGGCGTCAACCACGGCACGAATCTCGGCGACGACGTCACCTACTCGGGCACGGTGTCGGCGGCCATGGAAGGCCTGCTGCTCGGCGTTCCCTCGATCGCGGTCTCGCTGGTGTCGGGCGGCGACTTCGACGAAGCCGGGCGGGCGGCGGGCCTGGTGGCCGCGCGCGTGCTCGTCGAGGGCCTCTCGCCCAAGACGCTGCTGAACATCAACGTGCCCGCCGAGGCGCCGAAGGGGATCCGGGTCACCCGGCTCGGCCACCGCGTGTACAGCGGCAAGATCGTCGAGCAGGTCGACCCGCGCGGGCGCACGCACTACTGGATCGGCGGCGGCGAGGCCCAGTGGGACCTCCTCGAGGGCTCCGACATGCAGGCCGTCAACGACGGGTTCGTGTCGGTCACGCCCGTGCACCTCGATCTCACCAGCCATCGCGCGCTCAACGAGATGCGGGACTGGTCGGGCACGCTCAGCTCGCAGCTCCGCCGCCTGGGAGAGCGGCCACGGTAGGCCTGCCGGCCCGCACGCCCTTCGAGCGCGAGCGTGAGCGCATGGTCGAGGAGCAGCTCACGCGCCGGGGGATCGCAGACGAGCGCGTGCTGGCCGCCATGCGCAAGGTCCCGCGACATCTCTTCGTGGAAGAGGCGCTGCGGGACCGCGCCTACGGCGATCACCCGCTGCCCATCGGCGAGCACCAGACGATCTCCCAGCCCTACATCGTGGGGCTCATGACCTCGCTCCTGGCCTTGGAGGGCAGTGAGAAAGTCCTCGAAGTGGGCACGGGCTCGGGCTATCAGACCGCGGTCCTGGCCGCGCTGGGCCGGCGCGTGTGCTCGATCGAGCGGCTGCCGGCGCTGGCCGCGCGCGCCCGCGCCATCATCGAGGGCCTCGGCATCACCAACGTGTGGATTCGCGTGGGCAACGGCGCCCTGGGCTGGCCCGACGAGGCGCCGTTCGACCGCATCCTGGTGACGGCGGGCGGTCCCGACGTGCCGTCGCCGCTCTTCCAGCAGCTCGCCCCGGGCGGGCGCATGGTGCTGCCCATCGGCGACGCCACCGGCCAGATCCTGACCCTGATTGAGAACGCGGCCGGCCAGATGAAGACCACGGCGTACGGGGAATGCTCGTTCGTGAAGCTGGTGGGCAAGTATGCCTGGGACGCCTGAGCCTGTACAAT
>VAYK01000032.1 GCA_005884985.1 Actinomycetota bacterium
CACAAATGGTTTCCGTAGGTGAGCCCGATCGGGCGCGGATGCCCGGACGTGCCGCTGGTCAGCACGCGACACTGGACGGCGTCGAGATCGTGCTCGCCGAGCAGGGGCAGGTCCGCCTCGGGGCCGCCCACTTCGTCGGGCCGCGAGATGGCAAGCACCGGGGCGGCGCGCTCGAGCTCGGCCTCGCGCTCCCCGGCCGCCAGTCGCGTGTTCAGCGGCTCGGCGACGGCGCCCAGCTTCATCAACGCGTGGAGCAGGACGACGTACTCGGCCCCCACCGGCAGCTCCAGGGTGACGGTCGCACCGCCCCGGACGCCGTGGGCGGCGAGGCGGCGAGCCGCCGCCGTCGCCTCGGCCTCGAGCTCCTCGTAGGTGAGGCGGCTACCCTCCGCGATCAGCGCCGCGCGGTCGGGGCAGGTCTGGGCCCGCTGGGCCAGCCAGTTGTCGAGGATCATCGCCATGGATAATCCCGCACGTGCCGATTCCTCACAAGGACGCACCGTCCGCGGAGGAGCTCTACGCCCCGATCGAGTGGCGCGCGGCGGGCGAGTTCGAGGACATCCTCTACGAGAACAGACGCTGGTCGAGCTGCGCGATGCCTTCGCCCGCGCCCGTGACGACCTCGAGGTCGGTGCGATCGTCTTCACCGGCGCCGGCGACGAGGCCTTCTGCTCGGGTGGCGACCAGCGGATTCGCGGCGACGACGGCTACATCGGCGACGACGAGGTCGCCCAGCAGGGCGTTGGCCGCCTCGACGTCGGCGACCTGCACGTCCAGATCCGCCGCACGCCGAAGCCCGTGGTGGCGATGGTCGCTGGCTACGCGGTCGGGGGCGGCCACATCCTGCATCTCGTCTGCGACCTGACGATCGCCGCCGACAACGCCCGCTTCGGTCAGACCGGCCCCCGGGTGGGCAGCTTCGACGGCGGCTTCGGCGCGGCCCTCCTGGCGCGCAACGTGGGCGTCAAGCGGGCCAAGGAGGTCTGGTTTTTGTGCCGGCTGTACACGGCCGAGGAGGCGCTCCAGATGGGGCTCGTCAACGCGGTCGTCCCGGTCGCCGAGCTGGAGCGCGAGACGGTCGCCTGGTGCCGCGAGATGTCCGCCCTCTCGCCGCTTGCCCTGCGGCTGCTGAAGGCGAGCTTCAACGCCGCCGAGGACGGGCTCACCGGCCTCCAGCAGCTCGCCCACGACGCGACCCTCCTCTTCTACATGACCGAGGAGGGGCAGGAGGGCCGCGACGCCTACGTCGAGGGCCGCAGGCCCGACTTTTCGAAGTTCCCGAAGCGTCCGTAGCGAGTGGGCAACCTACGAATCTGGTTGATGGCGGCGCGGCCGCGCACGCTGCCGGCCGCGATCGCGCCCGTGCTGGTCGGCACGGCGGCGGCGGTGCAGGTCAGCGGCGAGATCCGCGCCGGCGCCTTCATCGCCGCCCTCGTCGGCAGCATCTTCATCCAGATCGGAACCAACCTGGTCAACGACTACTCCGACGCCAGGCGCGGCGCCGACACGGCGGACCGGCTGGGACCGGTGCGGGTCACCTCATCGGGGCTGGTCGCGCCGCGCCGCGTTCTGGTCGCGACCTGGGTCGCGTTCGCCGTCGCCGTGGCAGCGGGCATCTACCTGGCCGCGGTGGCCGGCGTCGTGATCCTGATCGTGGGTGCCGCCTCGATCCTCGCGGGGGTCCTCTATACGGGCGGCCCCCGCCCCTACGGCTACGAGGGGCTCGGGGAGCTCTTCGTGTTCCTGTTCTTCGGCCTGGTCGCCGTCAACGGCTCCTACTACGTCCAGCTCGAGCGGCTCGACTGGCTGCCGTTCGGCCTCTCGATCGCGGTCGGCTTCCTCGCCACTGCGATCCTGGTCGTCAACAACGTCCGCGACCTCGACACCGACCGGAGGGCCGGAAAGCTGACCCTCGCGGTGCGGCTCGGCCGGCAGCGAACCCGCAGTCTCTACGCGCTGCTGATCGCCGCGGCCTTCGTGGCGGTGCCGGTTGCGCTGCTGGCCGCCGACGGGCCTGCCTGGGCACTGCTGATGTTGCTCGCGGCGCCGCTCGTGCACCGGCCTCTCGGCGCCGTGATGACGCGGACTGACGGACCCTCGCTGAACGGGGCCCTGGCGGGCACGGGCGCCCTGCTCGCCGCCTTCAGCGTCCTGCTCGCGACCGGCCTCCTGATCGCCGCCTGATGCGGATCGCCGAGGTAGAGGTCATCCCCTATGCGCTCCCGCTCAAGGAGCCGTACGTGACCGCTCGCGGGACGCTCGGGCGGCGGGAGATGGTCCTTGTGCGGCTGCGAAGCGACGAGGGCATTGTCGGCCTAGGTGAGGCCGTGCCGCTATCGCTGCGCGGCGGCGAGACCCTGCAGCGGGTCGAGCGCTCGCTCGTGCGCGTCGCGAAACGGCTTGCGAGGCTGGACGTGACGGCGATGACCACCGAGCAGCCGCTGGCGGCCGCGGTGGACGCGGTGATCAACGTCGCTGCCGGGCGCCGGCTGCCCGCGCCGGCCAAGGCGGCGGTCGAGATTGTCCTCTTCGACCTCGCCGGTCGGATCTCGGGGACGCCGCTGTGGCGGATGTTGCGTGGCGAGGCCTCGGCGCCGCTGCGATGCAACGCCACGCTGGCCGCCGATTCGCCACGCCAACTCGCCGCCGAGGCGGTCAGCTGGAGAGAGCGCGGCTTCGAGACCTTCAAGCTGAAGCTCGGGATGGGCGACGACACCGAACGGGTGCGGGCGGTCCGAGACGCGGTTGGCCCGGACGCACGCATACGGGTGGACGCCAACGGCGCCTGGAGCACCGATCAGGCGGTGGCGGTGCTGGACGAGATCGAGCCGCTCGGGATCGAGCTGGCCGAGCAGCCCACCGCGAGCCTTCGGGAGATGGCCGCGGTTGCCGCGGCGACCGCGATCCCGATCGCCGCCGACGAGAGCGTGAGGAGCGCCAACGACGCGACGAGAGCGCTGCAGGCCGGTGCCTGCCGTCTGGCGACGGTGAAGCTGGCGAAGGTGGGCGGGATCGGCCCGGCGGGGGCGATCGGCGCCCAGCTGCCCACCTACCTCTCGAGCTCCCTCGACGGACCGGTGGGGATCGCGGCGGCGGCGCACGCCGCTCAGGCGCTCTACCGCGATCGCGACGATCCGGGGCTCGCCCACGGCCTCGCCACGCAGGAACTGTTCGGCGGCACGATCGCCTCGGTCGAGTGCGAGGTGCGCGACGGCCTCCTACACCTGCCGGAGGGGCCCGGACTCGGCGTCGAGATCGACGAGCGGGCACTCGAGCGGCACCGTCTGTAGCGGGTACCGTTCGCCGCGGTGGACTCCACCAACCGCAACACCGCGCTCGCCTCGGCGCTGGTCGAGGAGCTGGCGCGCTGCGGCGTCCGCCGGGCGGCGCTGGCTCCGGGCTCCCGGTCCACCCCGCTCGCGCTGGCCCTGTGGCACCAGCCGGCGATCGAGGTGGCCGTGATCGTCGACGAGCGCTCGGCGGGCTACTTCGCGCTCGGCGCGGCCCAGGGAGGCGGGCGGCCGGCCATCGTCCTATGCACGTCGGGCACCGCCGCCGCCAACCTCCACCCCGCCGTGTGCGAGGCCGACGAGGCAGGTGTCCCGCTGATCGCGCTCACCGCCGACCGTCCGGCCGAGCTGCGCGGCATCGGCGCCGGACAGACGATCGACCAGCTGAAGCTCTACGGATCCGCGGTGCGCTGGTTCTGCGAGGTCGGCAACCACGAGGCGGACGACGCCGGCCTGCTGCACTTTCGCTCCGTGGCCTGCCACGCCTACGCCGCGGCGCGCGGGGAGCCACGCCCGGGGCCGGTTCACCTCAACCTGGCCTGGCGCGACCCGCTGGGACCCGAGCCGCACCCCGAAGACGTAACGGCCACCTCGCCGCTCGCCCTCGAGGGTCGCGGCGAGCGGCCGCTGACCGCCGTCGCCTCCGACGCGCCGCTTGCCGACGAGGCGCTGATCGACGAGCTCGCCGAGCGGGTGTCCGCATCACCCCGGGGCCTGGTCATCGCCGGCCGGCAGCTCGACGACGCGCTCGCCGGGCCGCTGACCGCCCTGGCCGAGCGGGCGGGCTACCCGATCCTCGCCGAGAGCTGGTGGTCCGCTTCGGCGATCTGCCGACCAGCAAGGCGCTTCGCCAGTGGCTCGCCTCGCTTGGGGAGCTGCGTCAGGTCGTGGTCGACCCGGCCTTCGGATGGAACGAGCCCTCGAACCGGGCGGAGACGATCGTGCGGGCGGAGGCGCGGTCGCTGGCCGGCGGACTGGCCGACCGCCTCAAGGAAGGCCGGGAGGACTGGCGGGTCGCCTGGCTGGAGGCCGGGCGGCAGGCGGCGGCGACGGTGGAGGCCGAGCTCGAGCGCCTTGAGGAGCCGACGGAGCCTGGCGCGCACGCCGCCCTCTCGCGACTGTACGCGGACGGCGACCTCGTCTACACGGCCTCCTCGATGCCCATCCGCGACTCCGAGGCGTTCGTCCCGTCCGCCGCCACGCGGGTGAGATTCCTCTGCAACCGGGGCGCGAACGGGATCGACGGCCTGATCTCTTCGGGGATCGGGGCCGCGGCGGCGAGTGGCCGCCCAACCTGGATCGTCACCGGCGATCTCGGCCTTCACCACGACATCAACGGCCTGGCCGCGCTCCGCCACGCGAGCGTCCCGGTGCGGATCGTGGTGCTCAACAACGACGGCGGCGGGATCTTCGAGTTCCTCCCCCAGGCGGAGCAGCTCGAGCGCGACGAGTTCGAGGCGTTGCTGGGGACGCCGCTGGGGCTCGACCTGACACGAGTCGCCGCCGTGTACGACCTGCCTCACGCCCGCGTCGAGCGGCTGGATCGGCTGCGCGACGCCGCCGGCCAGGGGACGGCGCTGATCGAGATCCCGGTCGATCGCCGGCGAAACGTGGAGCTTCACCGGCGGATCGCGGAGCGGGTCGGCGAGGCGCTGGGCGCCCGCCATGGTGCCTGAACGGCGGTCTAGCCCGAGAGCAGCGGCAGCAGCGCCCCGAGCTTGACCTCGGTCTCGGCGAGCTCCGCCTCGGGATCGGAGTCGGTGACGATCCCATTTCCGGCGAACAGGTGGCCGGTGCGGTCGCGCAGGAGCGCGGAGCGAATCGCGACGCAGAACTCCCCGTCCTCGGCGGCGTCCATCCAGCCGACCGGCCCGGCGTACCAGCCGCGGTCGAGCTCCTCGAGCTCGGCGATCGCGCCCAGCGCGCGGTCGCGGGGCTCCCCGCCGACGGCCGGCGTCGGGTGCAGCAATCCCGCCAGCTCCACCGCGGAGCGCGGCTCGGAGAGCTGGGCGTGGATCGGGGTCGCGAGGTGCTGGATGTTCGCCACCTTTACCAGGCGTGGCTCGGGCGCCGCCTCGACCCACACCGACTGACGGCGCAGCGTCCGCTCGATCCGGCGAACAACGATCTCGTGCTCCCGGCGGTCCTTCGCGGAGCGCAGAAGCTGCTCGCCAAGGTGATCGTCGACCGCCGGGTCGGCGCTGCGCCGGGTGGAGCCGGCGAGCGCCACCGTTGCCGCGCCCGCACCGCTTCGCCGCACGAGCAGCTCCGGGCTGGCCCCGAGGAAGGCAGCCTCGGGCGAGCCACAGCAGAAGCAGGACGCAAACTGCTGCCGGAGCGCGCCGTAGATGGCCGCCGGGTCGTGGGCCCGCGGCGCCTCGACCACCACCTCCCGTGCGAGCACCAGCTTCTCGAGCGCGCCGGCGCGGATCCGCTCCACCCCCTGCGCCACCGACTCCTCGAACCGCCCGGGCGCAAGCACGCTCGCGATCCGCGCCTCGCCGGTGGGATGGGGATCGGCGAGCGGCAGCGGCGCCTCCCCCAGCGCGGCCAGCCGGGCGCTCAGCCGCCGCGAGGTCGCGCCCGGCTCCACAGCGGGCCCGGCCAGCGCGCACAGCGTCAGATGGACTCGGCCAGCGGCCCGGTGGAGCGCCAGCTCCGGCATCACCATGAGCGCGGGGGGAAACGAGGACCACTGGGGCGCCCGCCCGCCGTCGGGCGCAAACGCGAACCCGCCGACCCAGACCGGGCCGGCGCCCGCCGGCAGGCCATCGGGCTCGTCGCTGAGACGCCTGTGCGCCACCTCCGCGCAGGCGGCGACCAGGTCGCGAAAGCGCGCCGCGCCGCGCGAGACGACTTCGTGAGCGCTGCCCAGCGCGGCGAGCGCGAATCCGTCGCGATCGGGCTGCTCCCAGCAGAACCATCGGTCGCCGGCAAGCCGCGAGGCGAACACCGCCCCGCTCGGGTCGTCGAGCTGGACCGGGACCGTGACGCTGACCAACCGCCGCCTCTCCCCCGCCTCGGCGAGCAGCGCCTTCAGCGACTCGAGCGCGGCCGTCGCCTCGATCAAGGCCGCGGCTAGGAGTCGGGGCGGGAGCGGGTGATGGCGACCTCGCCCGTCCGCGCCATCTCGATCAGGCCATGGGGGCGGATCATGCGCTCGAACGCGTCGATCTTCTCGTTCGACCCGGTCACCTCGATGGTCAGGCTGCGGCGCGAGACATCGACGATCTTCGCCCTGAAGATGTCCGCGAACTGGACGATCTCGCCGCGGCTCTCGACCGTCGCCTGAACCCGGAACAGCGCCATCTCCCTGGAGACCGTCTGATCCGGCTCCATGTCTCGGATCTTGATCACGTTGACCAGCTTGTGGAGCTGCTTGGTGACCTGATCGATCGGGTGCACCGCGCCGTCGAGGGTCAGCGTGATCCGCGAGATCTCGGGGTCGTCGGTCGGACCGACTGTGAGAGTGTCGATGTTGAAGCCGCGCCGCGCGAACAGCCCCGCGATTCGCGCCAGCACGCCGGGCTTGTTCTCGACCAGGAGCGAGAGAACGTGCTTGCGCCCGGTGAGGCCGCTGCCGACCTCGAGGTCCTCGAGCTTGATCAGATCCGGCGTGCCGGCTTCCACGAGCTCGGACCTACCCAACCATGTCCCGAGCCGCCGCGCCGGCCGGGATCATCGGGAAGCAGTTCTCCGTCTTCGTCACCTGCACGTCGAGCAGCACGGGGCCGTCTGTCTGGAGCGCGGTCTGCATCGCGTCCTCGACCTCGTTCTTATCGGTACAGCGCATGCCGGTCCAACCGAAGGCCTCGGCCAGCTTCACCCAGTCGGGGCTGTCGCCCATCTCCACCGACTTGTAGCGACCGTCCCAGAACAGCTCCTGCCACTGGCGGACCATGCCCATGTAGCCGTTGTTCATCAGGAACACCTTCACCGGGATGTCGTGAACGGCGGCGGTGGCGAACTCCTGGCAGACCATGATCAGGCTGCCGTCCCCGGCCAGGCAGACCACAGTGTCGTCCGGCTTCGCCACCTTGGCGCCGATCGCCGCCGGCAGGCCGAAGCCCATGGTGCCGAGGCCGCCGGAGTTGATCCACCGGCGTGGGCTGGAGAAGTTGTAGTACTGCGCACACCACATCTGGTGCTGGCCGACGTCGGAGGTGATGATCGCGTCGCCCTCGGTGACCTTGTAGAGGGCCTCGATCATGCGCTGCGGCTTGATCTCCGAGTCCTCGGAGTCCTCGTAGCCCAGCGGGTACTCCTCCTGCCAGGCGCCAATCTGCTTCCACCACTCCTCGAGCCGCGCGGGATCGGCGTTCAAGCGCCCGTACTCGCTGGTCAGCTTCGGCAGCACGTCACCGGCATCGCCGACGATCGGGATGTGGGCGGGGACGTTCTTGGAGATCTCGGCGGGATCGATGTCGATGTGCACGAACTTGGCTCGGGGCGCAAACTCGGCCAGCTTGCGGGTGATCCGGTCGTCGAACCGAGCCCCCACGGCGACGATCAGGTCGGCGTTGTCCATCGCGTAATTCGCGGTCCTGGTGCCGTGCATGCCGAGCATCCCCAGCCACTGCTCGTGCGGCGCCGGGAAGGCGCCCAGGCCCATCACGGTCAGGGTCACCGGCAGCCGGTCCGAGAGGCAGAAGTCGCGGAACTCCTGGGAGGCGTTGGCGTTGACGATCCCCCCGCCACCGTAGATCACGGGCCGCCGGGCGTTGGCGAGCGCCTTGGCCGCGAGGCGGATCTGCTTGATGTTTCCTTCGCTCGGCGGCTTGTAGCCGGGCAGGTGTGGCGCCCCCGCGGCGGGCTCGTACTCGATGTCGGCCCGGGACAGGTCCTGGGGAACGTCGACGAGCACCGGCCCCGGCCGCCCGGTGGAGGCGATGTGGAAGGCCTGGTGGATGTAGGTGGGGATCTGGCGCGGGTCGGTGACCAGGAAGGAGTGCTTGACGACTGGCATGGTGATCCCGGTCACGTCGGCCTCCTGGAAGCCGTCGGTGCCGATCAGGTCGGTGCGGACCTGGCCGGTGATGAACACGGTCGGCACCGAGTCCATCATCGCGTCGGCGATCGCGGTCACCAGGTTCGTCGCCCCCGGCCCCGAGGTGGCGAAGGCGACGCCGACCCGGCCGGACGCCTTTGCGTAGCCCTCGGCCGCGTGCCCGGCCCCCTGCTCGTGGCGCGCCTGGATGTGGATCAGCTCGGCGTCGTACAGGGCGTCGTAGGTGGGCAGGTTCGCGCCGCCGGGGATGCCGAAGACGTGCTCGACTCCCTCGGCCTTCAGGGCCTCACAAAGTGCATCCGCCGCCCTCATGGGCAGCCGAGTGTAGAACAACGTCCGCGCCGGCTCCTCGCCTACGCCGTTCGGTGGCGGCCGCCTTGCTCAGACGACCAGGTGGGGGTAGTCGCGCTCCAGCATCTCCCGGTAGAGGGCGAACACGGGCTTGGTGATCGGGATCAGCTTCAGCGCGGACTTGATGTCGCCAGAGCTCTTGATCCGGCGCTTCGCGAGGGCCAGCGGCACGTTCTCCTTGCCCTGGAAGTAGCGGTTGGCGACCTCCGAGCTCATCGTCATCGTCACCTTGGGCTCCCAGTCGACCTCGTTCGACCACTCCCAGCGGAGGTTCTGCTCCGCCCCGGAGTCGTCATAGGTGATGTTGACCACGGCGTCAAGGTCCGGGAACTCGAACCGCTGCGGGACCCGCGCGTCGCGAAGCTTCGGCCCCATCTCGGGGTCGGTGCTCATGAGGCGGAACGCCCGGTCCATGACCTCGCGGAACTCGCTGGTCGAGCTGAATCCGGGCATCGCCTAAGGGCGCCGCTCGGCGGCCTCGACCTCGCCCAGCAGCTCGCCAGGCTTCCAGCGAGTCGTCGGCAGGATCGCGCGCTCGATCACGCGGCCCTTGTGCCGCTCGATGATCCGCAGCATCGAGCGGACCAGCTCCTCGCCGAGGTGATGGGGCTTGAGCCCGAGGTCGATCAGCTTCGTGTTGGTGGCGTTGTAGTAGTGCCGCTCGGCCTCGATCCGCGGGATGGGGAAGCTGCGCACCTCGACCCCGTAGCCCAGCTCCTCGCCGCTCCGCCTCACCAGCTCGGCGAGCTGGGAGACGGAGAACTGCTCGGTGAACTGGTTGAAGACCCGGAACTCGCCGAGCTCGGCGGGGTTGGTGACCGCGAGCTCGACGCACTGCAGTGTGTCGCGGATGTTGAGGAAGCCGCGCGTCTGCCCGCCCTCGCCGTAGACGGTCATCGGGTGACCGATCACCGCCTGCACGCAGAAGCGGTTCAGCACCGTGCCGAAGTACTCGTCGTAGTCGAAGCGGGTGATCAGGCGGTCGTGCTCGGCCGACTCCGCGGTCTCGACTCCGTAGACGACTCCCTGGTTGAGCTCGGTGGCCCTCAGTCCCCAGATCCGGCAGGCGAAGTGGATGTTATGGGAGTCGTGGACGTTGGAGAGGTGGTAGAGCGAGCCGGGCATCTTCGGGAACGGAAGCGTGTCCCGACGCCCCTTGTGCTCGATCTCTATGAACCCCTCCTCGATGTCGATGTTCGGGGTGCCGTACTCGCCCATGGTGCCGAGCTTGACCAGGTGACAGTCGGGCACGCGGTCGCGAATCGCGAACAGCAGGTTGAGCGTCCCGATCACATTCGTGTACTGCGTCTCGACCGCCGCCTCTCGCGACTTCATCGAGTACGGCGCCGAGGGCTGCTCGGCGTAATGGACGATCGCCTCGGGCAGCGTCTCGGCGATCACCCGCTCGAGGAAGTCGGCGTCCTCCATCGATCCCACGAAGGTGCCGATCTCGTTGCCGCTCACTTGCAGCCACGCCTCGACCCGGTCGGCGAGCGAGCGAATCGGCGTGAGCGAGCCGGTCGAGTGCTGGACGTGCCAGCGCCGACGCGAGAAGTTGTCGACGACGGAGACCTTGTGGCCGCCCGCCGAGAAGCGCATTGCGGTCGGCCATCCGAGGTAGCCGTCACCCCCGAGGATCAGGATTCGCATGATCGCGCGAGGGTAGCGGACCGATCAGCGTAAAGCCGGGAATGCACCGCTGCAGCGCGGAGCGCAAACCGCCTGGGGTCGCGCATCTATCCTCATCCCGCCCGTGTTGCGTGTCTGCCTCCCCCTTTCCAGCCTGTTCCCGCCCGAGCTGACCGCCATTCGGGCGGCCGGGCTGGTGATCGCCGCGCTCGTGGCCGCGTTCGCGATCTGGCGGCGGCGGTCGCTGCGAAACGTCGACGTCCTCATCCTGCTCGTGATCGCGCTCGGCTTGGCGATCGTCTCCGGCACGCAGCTCCTCGACGCGATCCTGAGCGCGTTCTCGTTCAAGCGCGGCAATGGGACGCGGATCGTCGGAGTCGCCGTGATCGCCATCCTGATCCTGTTTCTGCTCGTCGTGCGGGCGCTTTCGCAGGGATCGCGAATCACCCGCGAGCTCTCCGGGGTGCTCGAGGGGCTCGCCTGGGAACAGTTCGTTGCCGCCGGCCACCCGCCGCGCTTCCGGGACAAGATCGGCGTGCTGGTGCCCGCCTACGACGAGGCCGACAGCATCGGCTACGTCCTCGATCGGATTCCGGAGCAGGTCTGCGGCGTCGATACCGCCGTCCTGGTCGTCGACGACGGCTCGCGCGATGGCACCGGGGAGATCGCCGCCCAGCACGGTGCGGTTATCGCCCGCCACGTGATCAATCGCGGCGGCGGCGCCGCACTGCGCACGGGCTACCGGCTGCTCGCCGACTCGGGCGCGACCATCGTCGTCACCCTGGACGCGGACGGACAGCATCTGCCGTCGGAGATGGAGCGCCTCGTAAAGCCGGTCGTCGCCGGCGAGGTCGCAGTGGCGCACGGCTCTCGCGTCCTCGGCGAGGCCGAGCCGAACCACTACTCGCGCGAGCTGGGGATTGTCGTCTTCAACCGAACGGTCTCGCTGATCACGCGCACCAAGGTGAGCGACTGCTCCAACGGCTACCGCGCTGTGCGCTCGGACGTTCTGCCCCAGCTCGTCCTGCGCCAGGAGCAGTTCCACACCTCCGAGTTCCTGATCGAGGCGATCAAGCGCGGCATCCCCGCCAAGGAGGTGCCGGTCACGGTCGCCCAGCGGATGCAC
>VAYK01000031.1 GCA_005884985.1 Actinomycetota bacterium
CCGGCGAGCCGCTGATCGAGGCTGGCGCCGCGGTCGAGGACGACGAACAGCGGCATCCAGCCCTCGGTCCCGGGACGCGGCACGTCGACCACCAGCGCGTCGAGCACCTCCGGGACCGCCTGCACGGCGCGGTAGATCTCGCTCGTCCCCATCCGCACGCCCTGCCTGTTGATGGTCGAGTCGGACCGACCGTAGATCACGGCCGTGCCGCGCGATGTGATTTCGATCCAGTCCCCGTGCCGCCAAACCCCCGGGTAGTGCTCGAAGTAGCTGGCCCGGTAGCGCGACCCGTCCTCGTCGCCCCACAGGAACAGCGGCATGGAGGGCATCGGCTCGGTGATCACCAGCTCCCCAACCTGGCCGACAACCGAGTTTCCCTGCTCGTCGAACGCTTCCACGGCGGCGCCCAGCGAGCGGCCCTGAAGCTCACCGCGGTAGACGGGCAGCAGCGGGACGCCGCCCACGAATGCGCTGCACAGGTCGGTGCCACCGCTGGTCGAGAACAGCCACGTGTCGCGGCCGACATGCTCGTATACCCACTCGAAGCCCTCGGGGGAGAGAGGCGAGCCGGTGGAGCCGACAGCGCAAAGGCGCCCGAGGTCACGGTTCGCCGACGGCTCGACCTGGGCCTTCATGCAGGCCGCCACGTAGCTGGCGCTGGTGCCGAAGCAGGTCATCCCGGTCTGCTCGGCCAGGTCCCAGAGGACTCCCATGTCCGGGTGCCCCGGGCTGCCGTCATAGAGGACGATCGATGCCGGCGTCAGCAGCGCCCCGACGAGGAAGTTCCACATCATCCAACCGGTGGTCGTGAACCAGAAGATGCGGTCTTGATCCTGCGCGTCGACGTGCAGGTGGAGCTTCTTCAGGTGCTCCAGCAGGATTCCGCCGTGGCCCTGGACGATCGCCTTCGGTAGGCCGGTGGTCCCCGACGAGTACAGGACCCACAGTGGATGGTCGAACGGGACCTGCTCGAAACGAAGCTCCGCGCCTTGACCGGTGGCGAGCAACTCGCTCCAGGTGATGGTGCTCTCCAGGCGCGAGATATCGGGAGCGGGGTCGAGGTAGGGGACGAGCACGGTCCGCTCGAGCGTCGGCAGCTGCCGCTGCAGCCCCGCGATGGTCTCGACGCGGTCGAAGTCCTTGCCGCCGTAGCGGTAGCCGTCGACGCAGAACAGCACCTTCGGCTCGATCTGCGCGAAGCGATCGACGACGCTCTCCGGGATGTTCGGGAGGTAGGCGACGACGCGGTCGCCCGGCTCAACGCCGAGGCCGCGCAGGCCGGCGGCCGCGCTGGCGACCTGCTGGCGGAGCTCCCCCCAACGCAGCTCATCGAGCTGGCGGAGCTCGGACGCGTGCAGCACCGCGACGTCGGCGTCGCGCTTGCCGCGGAAGATGTGCTGGGCGTAGCTCAGCTCGGTGCCGGGAAACCACCTGGCGCCGGGCATCACGCGCTCGGGCAGGACCTCGGAATACGGTGCCGACGCCTCGACCGCGAAGAAGTCCCAGATCGAGGCCCAGAACTCCTCCAGCTCGGTCACCGACCACTCCCAAAGCGCCTGGTAGTCACCGAGCGAGCGGCCGCGCTCGGCCTCGAGCCAGCGCATGTAGCGGGTCATCGTCGCGCGCTCGACCCTCTCGGCCGAGGGCTCCCAGAGGAGCTCGCCGCGCTTCATGTCGGTGGCGGGCACGCCATCATTCCGTTACGCGCCCTGAGCGCCGGCCGACGTCGCGGTCGAGCGCCCGCACGAGCTCGAGCGCAAAGCCGTGAGCGCGGTCGAGCGCGGCCGGGTCGACGCGGTCGGGTGTGTCGTCGGGGGTGTGGTATCCGGGGACGTAGTTCAGGTCGTTGAGGCAGGTGATCGCGGTCGCCGGAAAGCCCGCGATGCGGGGCGGCATCGAGTCACCGGCCAGCCCGTGGACGAGCGGCTGCGCCTGGTAGCGGTTGGAGTCCTGACGATCGGCGGTCGCGATCGCGTCGCAAAGCTCCACCAGGCGCCGGTCGAGCGGGTACGTGATCACCCAGCCGGCGCCGGTCTCGAAGCGCACGTTGCCATGACCGACCGTGTCGACGTTGACGAAATAGGTGGTCTCGCGGTCGAGGTCGGCGCGGTGGGTGCGGACGAAGGAGCGCATGCCCTCCTGAAGGCACTCCTCGCCGCCGGTCAGCACTACCCAGACGTCGAGGTTGGCCGGCGGGTCCGCGCCGAGCTCCTGGGCGAGCGAGAGGACGGTCGCGACCCCGGAGGCGTTGTCGTTGGCGCCCGGGACGACATCGGAGAGCTCGATGTCGGTGAGCATGAAGACGCCGACGAGGAGGATCAGGGTGGGGGGGACCTGGAGCAGGGAGATCAGGGCCGAGTCGATGCCGGCCATCCGCGCACCGAGGATTGGCAGCAGGATCGCGAGCGACCAGAACAGGATCCGAAAGGGCCCGATGGGAAGGGGGAGGCGGGCGGCGAGCCGCGCACCCCGCGCGACGCGCTTCGGATCGAAGGCGGCTCCGGTTCGCGCGGCGTCGTAGTGGGCGCAGAGGAGGACGCGGGCGGGAGCGTCGGCACGCTTGCCGGGGGAGACGACGTTCTGCGAGGCGCGGCGGAAGAACAGGCGGCGAAGCAGGTAGGTGCGGTAGTTCAAATCGAGGTACATCGAGACCGCGGTTGCGAGCACGATCGCGAAGCCGATCGCGGGCTGGACGATGGCGAGGAGGCTGGCCGCGAATCCGAGCGCGCAGTGCGTGGCGTGGACGAGCCCGTACTTCGGGTGTACGTAGGTGGGCTCGGTCTCAGCCCGCCGCCCGCCGTCGCGCAGCCGTGTAGCGAGCCGGTTCGCGGCGCGCCGCTCGGCATCCGTCCCCGCCAACCGGTTCTCGAACGAGCACAGCTCACGGATCACGTCCATTCGGGCGGCGGCGTCCACGGGCGGGGGATTATGGCCGCGGCGCGAAGCTATCGTTTCCGGTTGCTGCCGGAGTGCTTGGAACTGGAATACAGCATCGGCTCAAAACCGATGGCCCTTCGGGGCTTGTGGGTTCGAATCCCACCTCCGGCACTCACCTCTGCACCGATGGTGGGCCCCGCTAGCCTCGAACCGACTGCAACGCGCACCGAAAGTCGCACGAGGCTGCACCAATTTGGTGACAGCGCCGCGCGCTAGCCTCGAAGGACGATGTGCGGGCGCTACACGCTCACCGATCCAGACCCGGCGCGGATGCGGGCGCGCTTCGGTCTCGACGAGTCCGCGAAGCTGGCGGAGGAGGCGCGCTACAACATCGCGCCTACCGACCCCGTGCTGGCGGTGCGGCGTCGTGACGACGGCGGGCGTGAGGCCGGGAACCTGCGCTGGGGACTCGTCCCTGGCCGTTGGGCCGAGCGCCGCTCGGGTGCGCCGCTCATCAACGCCCGCGCCGAGACCTTGCAGCGACAGCCCGCGTTCGCCGAGTCGTTCCGCGAGCGCCGCTGCCTGATCCCGGCCGACGGGTTCTTCGAGTGGCGCGACGACGAGCAGGGAAAGACGCCTGTCTGGGTCAGTCGCCGGGACGGAGACGTGTTCGCCTTCGCGGGCCTCTGGGCGGCGCTGCCGGCGCGCGACGGCTCGGGGGACCTGCACAGCTGCGCGATCGTCACCTGCGAGCCGAACGAGCTGCTCCGCCCGATTCACGACCGGATGCCGGTGGTCCTGAGCCCGAATCACGAGGTCCGGTGGCTGGAGCCCGACGTCGCCGAGGACGATCTGCTCTCCCTACTCGTCCCGGCGCCCGAGGAGCTGCTCGCGGTCCGCGAGGTCGTCGATGCGGTCAACGACGTCCGCAAGGACGGCCCGCATCTGCTGGAGCCGCGCGAGGCGCAGCCGCAGCTGTTTTAGCGGTGCTGGTCATCGCGGGGAGGAAGCGACTCGTCCTCTAAACGAGGCAGAGTCTCGTCATCCTCCTCGGGGAGCGCCTCTTCCTCTTCCGGAGGGAGCGCCGCGTCCTCGTCCTCGCCGGCGAGGGGAACGCCACCGACCGGCCGCTCCTCCTCGACGTGCCAGTTCTGGTTGAAGCCGACCATCGCGACGGCGATCAAGAGCAGCTGCACGGCTACCACGATGATGGTCAGCAGACCGAGGAGGTCATCGGGAAGCGGCGGCGGGCTGAACCCGGATTTGGAGCGCGCGAACCAGCCCGGTGCGGCGACGCCGGCGACGATCGCCAGGACGATCGCCAGCGCCGAGGCCACCGGCAGGACGCCCCGGTTCCAGCGCGCGACGAGCAGCGCGAAGAGCACGTAAAGGCCCGCCCAAAGCAGCGTCATGATCGCCACGCTCGAGCCCTCGAGGCGCGTCCAGCCCCCGATCGTGATTACGACCAGAAGGCCCGCGGAGACCAGCAGCACGAAGGAGACGATCGCCTTCATCGTCTTGGTCTCGGCCTTTTCCCTGTTCGGACGCCAGAGCTCGTAACCGGGCCGGACGCTCGTGCTCTCCATCAGCGCAAGTCTAGAATCTTCTGCGGCAGCGCGCGGCGGTCCCTTTCGGTCGCCCGTGTGCGGCCTTCGCCCGTGCGGACGTGGCGGAATATTCGGTAGACGCGCCAGGTTTAGGTCCTGGTGGGCCTATGGCCCGTGGAGGTTCGAGTCCTCTCGTCCGCATCTAGACTCCGGCCCGGCTCAGGGGAGTGAGATAACGGTTATTCGCACGGTCTCCAAAACCGTGAATCCGGGTTCGAATCCCGGCTCCCCTGCTCATCTCCTACGCGCCCACCCCCGTCGCTAACCTGCTCGGAGACGGCGGCAGGGCGAACGCCAAGGGCGTGGACGGCGCTGCTCGCGCTCGCGGCGGCGACCGCCGGCGTCTCCCTGGCCCTCGCGCTTCGGCCCGGGATCGCCCCGGCGACTGCCGCCTGTCCCCACGCCCTCGCCCATCCGCATCAGGTCCCCCTGCCCAAGATCCGCAAGGCGATCACCTGCCTGATCAACAAGGAGCGATCGAAGCGCGATCGCCCCCCGCTCAAGCCCAACCGGAGGCTGAAGCTGGCCGCGAAGCGCCACAACGAGACGATGCTCGCCGACGACTGCTTCCGGCACCGATGCAAGGGCGAGCCGGGGATCAACCGCCGGGTCAGGAAGACCGGCTACACCAGGGGCGAGCGGGCGTACCGGTTCGCCGAGATCCTGGGCTACGAGAACACCCCACGCCAGATGCTCGACCGCTGGCTGCACTCGGGCATCAACCGCCACAGAATGCTCCACCGTGACTTCCGCGACGTCGGCGTCGGGGTCGGCTGGGGAGCTCCGGTCGCCGGTCAGGACGACAGCAGATTCACCACCTACACGGTCGTCGTCGGCTGGCGCAGACCCTGATTCTGGACACATGTTCGAGATCCGCCACACCTGGCGGGCGCTGCGCCTTGCCCGCTACGGCGGTGGGGCCGAAGCCGGAGCCAGATGGTGCTCCGGATACACAAGATCGTTTTCGTCGGGTCGCTGGCGCTCGTTGTGGCCGCGGTCCTCGCCCTCGCCGGGCCTCTTGCCGGGACCGCAAGCGCCAGCCCCTGCAAGCGCTTCGGCAACACCATGCCGAACCATCTCAGTCACCGCCATGCACGAATGGCGGTCCGCTGCTTCCTCAACCGCAAGCGTGAGCATCACGGCCTGCATAACCTCCGCACGAACAGCCGGCTCAAGAGGGCGGCGCAGAAGCACACGGACTACATGCAGCGGGACAAGTGCTTCGACCACGAGTGCCCCGGAGAGCGGTCGGTGCTCGGCCGGCTCGAGCACGTCAACTACATAGTCGGGGGCCTACGCCGCTGGCTGTACGGCGAGAACATCGCCTACGGCGGCAGCAACTACGGCACGCCGAAGGCGATCTTCCGGGCATGGATGCACAGCCCGGAGCACCGTCACAACATCCTCAACCCCGCATTCCGCCAGATCGGCATCGGCTTCGCCCGCGGGATCCCGCCGAAGCCGGGCTCGACCGGCAGCACGTTCACGACCGACTTCGGGATGCGACAGCACTAGCCGCCCCGTGGTTCGCCCGGGCGCGGTCGGGACGAACCTATAATCGAGAGCCCTCCGCGGGCGTGGTGTAACGGTTGCACGAGACCCTTCCAAGGTCTGAGTGCCGGTTCAATTCCGGTCGCCCGCTTGAAGCACGAAGTCTGTCGGTTGAGCGAGGGTGGCCCGGAGTGAGCCTTTGCGTCCAGCGGTGCGACGGCGGTGGCAGTTGGCGCACACAACATCGCACTTGGCGATCTCGTCGAGAATGCTCTGCCAGTTTCGATACGGCAGCGCTTGACCGATATCGAACAACTTGTCGCGCAAGTGGTCGAACTCGAGGACGGCGTAGTGCTCCTTGCCGTAGGCCGACCGACACGGACGACAGAGGGAATCCCGCTGACCGATCGCCTTCCGGCGCCACGAGAAGTCGCCGATCGGCTTAGACTCGCCACATCGGTAGCACTTTCGGAGTTGAGCCGCTGTTGCCGACGCCCGAACATATGTTCGCACCCGGGTCGGACGGAACTGGCGTAAACTCGCGCACACCGGGGCGTGGCGCAGCTTGGTAGCGCGTTCGGCTGGGGGCCGAAAGGTCGCGAGTTCAAATCTCGCCGCCCCGACTACGCGAAAGCCCGCTGCGGAAGCCGGTGGGCGGCGAATCCCCTAGCCTTGGCGCCCAGCAAGCGCTCGCCGCTGACCCGGAGGAGGGAAAGATTCTGTGAAGCGCCACTGTGTCGTCGCCTTGGCGGTCCTGTCCTGCCTCGCGTCGGCGCCGGCCGCTGCGAGCGCCGGCGAGCGCGTCGTAGTCGTACCCTCCGACGGCCCCGGCCCGCCGCAGTACGACCATGTCTACGTGCACGAGGTCGGGCCCCAGGACGCGCGGCGCGTGCTGGTGCTGATGCCCGGCACGGATGGCGGGGCGGGGGATTTCGCGCTCCTGGCGCGGGAGATCGTCCGGCGCATCCCCAACCTCCAGGTCTGGTCCATCGACCGCCGTAGCCAGGCGCTCGAGGCCACGAGCATGTTCAAGCGGCTGGAGGCGGGCCAGGTCACGCTCCAGCAGGCCTTCGACTACTACCTCGGCTGGACCGTGAACGGCGGGACGCCCGCCAACCACTTCCAGTTTCTCGATCCGAGCTCGGTGCCCTTCGCACGCGAGTGGGGGATGAAGACCGCTCTGGACGACGCCCACCGGGTGGTGCAGCTCGCGGGTCAGAAGGGCCGCCACGTGATCCTGGGCGGCCATTCGCTCGGCGCCTCGCTGGCGGCCGCGTACGCGGCCTGGGATTTCAACGGCCGTCCCGGCTATAAGGACATCGACGGGATCGTGCTGATCGACGGCGGCCTGCTGGGCAGCTTCGACGCCTTCGATCTGGGCCAGGCCAAGCAGGCGATCGCCGATCTTCAGAGCGCGAACCCGTTCGCGGACCCGCTCGGCCTCGGCATCCCCGAGACGGGGGGGCTGTTCGCGGAGATCGTCGGCTACTACGCGCGCTTGGCCCCGACGTCGAGCGCAGCGACGTTGCAGGCGTTCCCGCTTCTCCCGCCCGCGCTCAACCCGCCGTTCACGGTCACCAATCGTGCGCTGCTCGGCTACGCCTTCGACCGCGATACCTCGCCGCTCGCACCGGATCTGCACGTGAACGCCGGCGGGCTCGCCACCTCCGGCACCCCTCGCGACTGGGTCGACGGGGGAGTCACCCCGATCGCCAACCTCGCTCGGCTCTTCGGGCACGAGCCCGGCAACGCCGTCGAGTGGTACTTCCCGAAGCGGCTGACCATCGACACCAACGGCGCCGACCAGATGCGGATGAACGACGTCGCACGCTTCCTCGGGCTGCGGCTCGAGTACTCGCACGAGATCAACGTCCCGATCTACGCCTTCCAGACCGATCTCACCGGCGGCCACGTGCTTCGGGGCGCGCAGCGGTTGGTGAACCAGGCCCGGACTACCCAGAAGGAGGCGCTGCTCGTGAACGGTGCCCCCGCCTACAGCCACCTCGACCCCTTGACGGCCGCGGCAGGGCAGAACCAGTTCCTGGGCGGGCTCGTGAACTTCCTGGCCCATTACGTCAAGCCACCCACCCCACGCGGGCCGTGATGCCCGCGACCGGCACAGAACCGGCCGGTCAGGGCCGCCAGGACCTTGGGCTTCCTGCCCTATAGCCGAGGCGCTGGGGGCCGAAAGGTCGTCGGTTCGAATCCGACCGCCCCGATTCAGCAAGCACGCATTGCGGTACCCCGTCACCCGCCGGGTGACCATGGATCGCGCCACATGCAGGCGACGTACACAGCGCCATTCCGTACGGGTGGGTGTGGGTGACGGAGGATGGCGGCGCCGCGTCGCTTTGGGTCCCCTCCGGTAAGCCCGACCGAGCTCGCCGCCGATCGCGGCGCGACAGCGGAGCCATCGGTTCCGATCCCGGCCGAGGAGTACGTCTAGCGCAGATGGCGACATCCGTGGGACGATCTGCGTCCTGATGCCATCGACCATCGCGAGTTGACGCTGTGAGCCGCGATGTCCTGCTCTTCATTGCCGTCTTCGTCGCAAGCGCGGTCGAGGGCGTTGAGGCGGTCACCATCGTGCTGGCGGCAGGGATCACCCGCGGCTGGCGCTCCGCCTGGACCGGCGTGGCGACGGCCCTACTGGTACTCGCGGCGATCGTCGCCGCGCTTGGTCCCGCACTCACAGCCCTGCCGATCAACGTGCTGCGGTTAGTGGTCGGCGGCCTTCTACTCGTCTTCGGCCTGCAGTGGCTTCGCAAAGCGATCCTGCGTGCCAGCGGTTTCAAGGCCCTCCATGACGAGGAGGCGATCTTTGCCGAGGAAGTCGCGGAGCTGCGTGCGGCTGGTGCCGAGCAGCCGGGTATCGACCCGTTCGGGTTCACCGTCAGCTTCAAGGGCGTTCTGCTCGAAGGGCTCGAGGTCGCCTTCATCGTGATCACCTTTGGCAGCAACCAGCACAACGTCGGGCTCGCCGTACTCGCCGCTCTTGCCGCGGTCCTGGTCGTGGTCGTTGCCGGCGCTGCTGCCCATGCACCCCTCAGCCGAGTGCCCGAGAACACGCTGAAGTACGTCGTCGGTGTGATGCTCACCTCATTCGGCATCTTCTGGGGGGCCGAAGGGGCCGGGGCGCACTGGCCAGCCGGGGACGCCGCCATTCCGGCGATCATCGGCTTCACGCTGGCCACCTCCCTCGGTCTGGTCGCCGTGCTTCGTCGTCGCCATGCCAGGCTGGCCGGGCTCGTCGTCGGCGATGATCCTCTTATTGCTCTGGTGATCGCCTTGGCCTTGGCCATTACGGCAGTCATTGCAGGCAGTGGTGCGGCGGCCTGGTGGGTAATGCCCGCTGCTGTTCTCGCGGTGCTCACGTTTTCGGTGTTGCGCGCTTCACCCCGAGGTCCGCCCAAGGGCGACCCGAACAGTTGACCGGCGTCGCTTGCTCGCTGCACCCACTCCTTCAAGCGGGAGTTGAACAGTTGACGTGAGGCTTCCGCGGCTCACGGCCGCGGACTGACGACCACCGGCGTCCCGCGCCGTGGCGAGAAGGTGATGTTGCGTCGCGCGATGCCCTCCGGCCGGCGGCGCGCACCGCGCAGCTCGCAGCGGCGAAGCGTCTCGCGCAGAACGATCCGCATCTCGAACTCGGCGAACGAGGCGCCGAGGCAGCGCCGAACGCCACCGCCGAACGGGATCCACGCGTAGGTCTCGGGGCCCTCGTCGAGGAACCGCTCGGGCCGGAACTCGAATGGCGCCGGGTAGAGGTCCTTCCGGGTGTGCGTCAGCCAGATCGCCGGGGTCACGTCGGTGCCCGGCGGCAGGGTAAAGCAATCCACGCGCAGCTCGTCTCGCAGGCGACGCCCGGCGAGCGGGATCACCGGACGCAGGCGGAGCGACTCGGCGATCACGGCCCGCAGGTAGGCCTCTTCGCCGGCGTCCAGCTCGGACCGCAGGCGCCCGAGGGCTGCGGGGTGGCGCAGCAGCAGGTCGAAGGTCCAGGCGAGTGCCGTCGCCGTGGTCTCGTGTCCGGCGAGCAGCAGGGTCATGAGCTGGTCGCGAAGCTCGGCGTCGCTCATGGGCTCGCCGTCCTCGAAGCGGGCGGCGACGAGCATCGAGAGGATGTCCTCGCGCCTTGCGAGCTCCGGGTCGGCGCGTCGCTCGGCGACCTCGGCGCCCAACAGCTCGTCGACTTCGGCGCTGCGACGCTTCAGCCCCGCGAGTGGGTCGGGCCCGCCGAAGCGCCGAGCGAGCAGGACCCGCAGCTGCAGCAGCGGCGAGGAGGTCTGGGCGAGCAGGTCGGCGAGCAGCGCCCGCAGCCGCGCGCCGCGCGCCGGGTCGCTGACGCCGAAGACGGCGCGCAAAATGACTTCGAGCGTCAGCGCCTGCATGCGCGGGTGGATCGCGAAGGTCTGGCCGGCGGGCCAGGCGTCGATCTCGCGGGCCGCGAGCTGCGTGATGATCCCCTCGTAGGTGCGCATTCGCTCGCCGTGAAAGGCGGGAAGCATCAGCCGCCGCCGGGCGAGGTGCTCGTCGCCCTCGAGCAGCAGGACCGAGCGCGGGCCCATCACGGGCTCGAGGCTAGCGCTGCGCCCCGGGG
>VAYK01000179.1 GCA_005884985.1 Actinomycetota bacterium
CGAGGGCTCGCGACCGGCGCGCAGATGGTCTGCGGCGACGATCATCGACAGCGAGAACACGGTGTCAATCGCAAGACCAACGAGGGTCACGAGCACACTGACGCCCACACTCGACGTGCTCGGGCCCCGCAGAATGATCGAGCTTCCTGCCCCCACCACCAGGCTCGGAATGGCCAGCACGACAATGAGAGTCCAGCGACGGATGAATGTGTCCAGGGTCCGGCCAAGAACCGACCCGATCCCGAGCTTGACGCCGGCCGGAGGGAGAAACGCCTGAGCTTCCGGGACGGCCGGCTCCCATTGGACGCCCGTTGCCCAGCCGATCGTCGGCGGCTCGGACGACGGCTCGTCGGGCGGTGAGGTCGCGTCGGTGGGGCGTTCGGCGCCGTCGGTCAGATCGGCCGCTGGTGCCTCGTCGTCGCCCGGCACATCTCGCCCCTCAGTCATCCCGCCCTCCAGCGTGTCCATCCCCGGTCAGCCGACGGGGCAGTATCGCACCCGGGATCGAGCGAGTGGAGCGCCCAGGCAACGCCCGTGCGAGGAACCAGCGCGAGGCTTCGCGGGCGACGAGCGGGTCAGTCGCCGCGCGGAATCGCCGGTGAGGCAGCCGGCGCCGTGTCGGCATTCTTGCACTGACCGGGCGGGAAGCAATCGCCGAACTTCGCCTTGAACTTGTCCGCCTTCTCCTGGGACCACCCAGGATGCTTCGAGCCGACGGCCTTCCAGCCGCCGGCCCACGGCGGCCTGCCCGGCGCCCGGATCGCCGTGCCATCGACGGTCAGAACGTCGACGTTGGTCGAGCCGGCACTCGTCTCGCCGCTGATGGTCACGGACTTGCCGGCGAACTTTGCAAGCGGGTTGTTGGCGCCCCAGAACCATGGCGGCCCGGCCTCGAGCGAGTAGGTCGTGCTACCCGAAGCCATGGTGAACGACGGGAAACCATCAGAATCCTTGGTCATGGCGATCGTGCCGTGGAGCGTGATCGCGACCTCCGGCATCTCTACGCCTTTGTTGCCCTTGTTGCCCTTGTCGGCCTTGTCAGCCTTATGGGCCTTGTCGGGCTTGCCCCCGTCGTCTCCGGGGCTCTCGTCCGGCTCGGGGGGCTCGCTCGCCGCGGCCTTCGGCGGCGCCGCGCTCGAGCTCGCGCTCGGGTCCGCGGCAAAGGCGGGAAGAGCGAGGGCGACTACCACGATCGCCCCGACGAGAAGGGAACCGTACCGCCGCCGGCCGGTCATGGCCGCCTTCGGGTCGAAAGGTCCGCTCCTGTCATCGTCGGGAACCCCATCTCCGCCCCGGGTCCGCGCACCGCTCGCTCGCGCATCGCCATTGAACGCTTCGGCGCGGCACGCTGACAAGGGCCATTCGCGTGGCGAGCCCCGGTCGTGGTGACGGAACGCAACACGGATCTGCAACATCGCCGGGCACTCGACCGGTCGCCGCTGGATCCCCGGGTGTTACCATCGCGGGCAACCCGAGCCGGCTCCTCGTACGGGGTCCGTCCACGACGCCACCCGGCGGCTGGATGCAAGGACCCGCGATGCCCCGGTGGGGTGGAGGCACGAATATGGCGACCGTTTCGTTCGACCATGTCACCAAGAAATACGGTGACGTGACCGCGGTCCATGATTTCAACCTCGAGATCGCCGATGGCGAGTTCATGGTGCTCGTCGGACCATCGGGCTGTGGCAAGACCACCAATCTTCGGATGATCGCCGGTCTCGAGGAGATCAGCGATGGCACCCTCCGCATCGGCGACCGCGTCGTCAACGACGTCCCGCCCAAGGATCGCGACATCGCGATGGTGTTCCAGAGCTACGCGCTCTATCCGCACATGACCGTCCGCGACAATATGGCGTTCGGGCTGAAGCTCCGAAAGGTCCCGAAGTCCGACATCGAGAAGCGCGTCGCCGACGCGGCGGGCATTCTCAGCCTCGACAAGTACCTCGACCGCAAGCCGAAGGAGCTGTCCGGTGGGCAGCGCCAGCGCGTCGCCCTCGGTCGGGCGATCGTCCGCGAGCCTGCCGTGTTCCTGATGGACGAACCGCTCTCCAACCTCGACGCAAAACTGCGAGTCCAGACCCGCGCCGAGATCGCCCGGATCCACCAGCGCCTCGGGACGACCATGGTCTACGTCACGCACGACCAGATCGAAGCGATGACGATGGGCACGCGGATCGCGGTCATGAGCGAGGGCCTGCTCATGCAGGTCGGCACACCGCAGACGCTGTACGACTCACCGGCCAACCGCTTCGTCGCCGGCTTCATCGGCAGCCCGTCGATGAACTTCATCGACGTCACGCTCGAGGGCAGTGGCGCCGATGCGAAGCTCGTCGGCGCAGGGGGCTGGGTCGTACCGCTGCCGCGACGGCTGGCCGAATCGGTTGCCGCCCAGGGCGTTCGAAAGATCATCGCCGGCTTCCGGCCGGAGCATCTCGACATTGGTGAAGGCGGCGACAACGCGACGGCGTTCCAGGGCAAGGCCGACGTCGTGGAGTACCTCGGCAACGAGGAGCTGCTCCACGTCACCGCCGCGAACCAGGACATCGTCGCGATCGTCGGCTCCGAGCACCGGGTCAAGCCAGGCGACATCCTGACGCTGGTCCTGCCGATGGACAAGCTCCACCTCTTCGACGCCGAGTCCGGCGCCTCGCTGGTCTCCGAGCGCACCGCCGTCGCCGCCTGACCCGGCGGCTGTGCCCGATCCGACCGAGATCGATCCCGGGCAGGCGATCGACGATCTCACCGAGACCGTCGTCGCCTCCCGGGTCATTCACGAAGGTCGATATCTGACCTTCCGGGTCGACACGATCGAGCGAACGGACGGCTCGCGCGCCGAGCGCGACGTCGTCGGCCATCCCGGGGCGGTGGCCATCCTGGCGGTCGATCCCGACGGCGAGGTTCTCCTCGTCCGCCAGTTCCGCGTGCCGGCCGGTCGGGTTCTCCTCGAGATCCCTGCCGGCACGCTCGACATCGACGAGGCCACCGGCGCCGTCGAGGACCATGCGCTCGCGGCGCGGCGCGAGCTCGAGGAAGAGACCGGCTACCGAGCCGACACCTGGCGTCAGCTGACGAGCTTCTGGACGGCCCCCGGCTTCGCCACGGAGCTGATGCATCTCTGGCTGGCGACCGACCTGCGACCGGCCGACGGCGAGCGGCTCGGGCCCGACGAGGATGAGTACTTGCGCCTCGAGCGGTTGCCGCTGCGCGACGCGGTCGCGGCCGTCGAGCGTGGCGAGATCGCCGACGCGAAGTCGATCGTCGGGCTGCTCTGGCTCGATCGGCTCCAGCTGGCCGATGCGCCGAGCGTTGGGGCGTCAGAGGCCGTCCCCGTCGCCGAGGCGATCAGGCTGGACTATCGCCTTCTAATGAGGGGGCACATCGGAGCAGCTGCGCTCCTGGCCCGCCATTCGCGCGGGACGCAGGGGTTCGGGGCGGCAATAACGCTGATCGGTGTTTTGGCGTTTCTTATCGGAGCTGACGTCCCGATCTGGTTGCCTCCGGTCGTCTTCGGGCTCCTGGTCGTGTCGGGCCTGTTCATCGTTCCTGTCGTGTGGTTCGGCCTTCGTCGTCGTCGGGATCTCGTCGAAGCGCCGAAACGGATTGTCATCGACTCGTCGGGTATCACGCAGAGCGACTCATTCGGGCAGTCACACGTCCGGTGGCAGCTGTTCGTTCGAATCCGCGAGCTCGGAGACTGGTTCTTCCTGGGTTACGGCACCGGCGCCAGCATCTACGTGCCGAAGCGCGCATTCTCGCCGGAAGACCTGGCCCTGTTCC
>VAYK01000180.1:0-2205 GCA_005884985.1 Actinomycetota bacterium
GGCGACGCCTACCGCCAGGAGTACTACCCGCCCGGTCAGGCACTCGACGAGGCGCACGTGCTCTCAACGAACGGGAACGTCAAGGTGCCGAACGGCTCTTACAAGCACGTCCTGGTCACCAGCGAGTACAGCCCGCTGGAGCCGCAGACGGAGCAGAAGTACTACGTGCCCGGGCTCGGAGAGGCTGCCGAGCGCGTGGTCAAGGGACACCACGAGGAATTCAAGCTCGTCAGCGTGACGCACTGAGGTCGTGTGGAGGCGGGCGGCGCGAACCGGCGCCCGCCCACCGCTCGCCGCTTCCCTAAACTGCCAAAGCGATGGCGACCCTGCTCGGCGTGGTCCAGGTGATCATCTCGGTGGTCCTGATCTTCCTCGTGCTCCTGCACTCGGGGAAGGACACGGGCCTGTCCGGGGCCTTCGGCATCGGCCAGTCCGGAAGCGCCTTCGGCGGCGGCTCCCTGGTCGAGCGCAACCTGGATCGCTGGACGGTCTTTTTCGCAATCCTGTTCGTTGTCAACACGCTTGTCCTGCTGAAGATCTAGTGGACGCTCCCGGTCCGTTGCTGGCGCGCGGGCCAACCGGCGCCCAGCGGCACCCTCTCGATCGCCCTGACTGAGGCATCCAGCAACCTCGACCCGCTGCTCGCGCCGACCGGCGCGGACAACGAACACGTGCCTCCTACCCAGAAACCGGTAGTTGCGGATTTTTTATTGCCGCTTATGTGCGAGGCTTATTGTTGACTTTCTCATCTCTGGCGAGAAAGGTCACTCGCAGTCGCGAGACGCTTTGGCAGTCGGGGGACGGGACGACCCGGCACGGGCTGAGCACCGCATAAAGGGGCAAAAGGGGCACGAAGCGAGGTAGAGGTTGCTTGAGCGGGTTGGCGGAGCCGCCCCCATAACCGGAGAGAATCGTCCCGACCACGACCGGAACGGCTACCCCGACCGGAACGGCGATCGAGTGACGCGTTTTCGTCCCACCATCCGGGGCAAGTTCCTGTTCCTCGGAGACCGCAAGCTCTACGTGCGCGGAGTCACCTACGGGACCTTCCGGCCGGACGCCAACGGCGACGAGTTCCCGCCGCCACAGACCGTCGCCGAGGACTTCCGGTCGATGAAGGCCAACGGTGTCAACGCCCTGCGCACCTATACGGCGCCCCCGCGGTGGCTGCTCGACGAGGCGGAGCGCCATGGGCTGCGAGTGATGGTCGGCCTCGCCGCCGAGAGGGACGTGGGGTACCTCAATGACGGGCGCCGCGCACACGAGATCGCCGACGCCGTGAGCGAGAGAGTCGGCCCGTGCTCGGGCCACCCCGCGGTCCTCTGCTTCGCGGTCGCCAACGAGATTCCCGCCTCGATCGTCCGCTGGTTCGGGCGCCGCCCGATGGAGCGCTTCATAGCGCGCCTCTGCGACGCGGTGCGCAAGGAGGATCCGCAGGCGCTCGTGACCTACGTCAACTACCCGTCCACGGAGTACCTGCAGCTCCCGTTCGTCGACCTGCTCGCCTACAACGTCTATCTCGAGTCGCCGGAGCGGCTGGCCGCATATATGGCGCGCCTGCACAGCATTGCGGGGGAGCGCCCGCTGGTGATGGCCGAGATGGGGCTCGACAGCCACCGTAACGGGGAGGACGCTCAGGCGGCGTCGCTCTCGACCCAGATTGGCACCACCTTCGCGGCGGGATGCGCAGGCGCGTTCGTCTACGCGTGGACCGACGAGTGGCACCGTGGCGGCGAGGACGTGGATGACTGGGCGTTTGGCCTTACACGGCGCGATCGCCGCGCCAAGCCCGCGCTGGCTTCTGTGCACCGCGCGTTCGCTGCGGCCCCCTTACCTCGGGACCTCGAGTGGCCGCGCGTGTCGGTGGTCGTCTGTAGCTACAACGGGGATTCCACGCTGCGCGACTGTCTGGACGGGTTGCTCAGGGTCGACTACCCCGACTACGAGGTGATCGTCGTCAACGACGGCTCGACGGACGCCACCGCCGCGATCGCCGCCGAGTACCCGTTCCTCCTGGTCAACACAAGGAACCGGGGACTGAGCTGCGCCCGCAACACCGGCCTGCGTGAGGCCACCGGCGAGATCGTCGCGTACATCGATGACGACGCTCGCCCCGACCCCCACTGGCTTCAATACCTCGCCTCGACCTTCATGGAGGGCGACTATGCGGCCGTCGGCGGCCCCAACTTCACACCGCCCGACGAT
>VAYK01000180.1:2425-6399 GCA_005884985.1 Actinomycetota bacterium
AGAGCCACTACGGCAAGGCGGAGGCCTTGCTCGAGCGCAAGTGGCCGGGGAAGTACAACCGGACCGGACACGTCGCCTGGCGCGGGCGCCTCTACGGCAACGGCGTCAAGCGTGACGTCACCGGCGCCCGCCGCTGGCGGGTGTACTACGGGAGCCAGGGGAGCGGCCTGTTCCAGTCGATCTACCAGCCCGCGACTCGGGGCGTCGGCGCGCTCCCGCTCATGCCCGAGTGGTACCTGGTGATCGGGGCGCTCGCCGCCCTCTCCCTGCTGGGCGCGACGTGGCGCCCCCTATTGCTCGCCTTCGCGCCGCTACTGGCCGTCGCCGTCGGCGCCGTCCTCGTCGAGGCGCTGCGGAGCGCCGCGGGCGCCAAGTTTGCTACTGCGCCCTCGTCCCGACCCAAAGCGCTCGGGATGCGCGCCTTGACCGCGCTGCTGCATTCCCTGCAGCCGGCCGCCCGCCTGCATGGACGCCTGACCCAAGGCCTAAGGCCGTGGCGGTGTCGCGGCAAGGCTCGGCCGCGATTGCCCATCCGTCGCACCTGGGCGTTTTGGAGCACCCGATGGAGGGACCCGCAGACACGACTGCGCACCCTCGAGCGCCGGATTACCACGGCCGGGGCCAAGACCGTGCGCGGCGGCGACTACGACCGTTGGGACATCGAGGCCCGGGTGGGGATGATGGTTAGCGCACGCCTGCAGATGGCCGTCGAGGAGCACGCGGGCGGGGCACAGCTCATCCGCCTTCATGCGTTCCCGCAGCGCCCGATGGCTGCATCCGTGATCGGCGCACTCCTCGTGGTGCTCGCTGTCGCCGCCGCGCTGGATCACGCGCCATTCGTTGCGGGGGTGCTGGCGAGCTTCGTCGCTGCCCTACTGGCTTGGTGGCTGATGGAATCGGCAGCCGTCGCCGGCACTGTCGCCCACGCGGTGGAGCACGCCGACGAGACCGCCACCCCGATTCGGCGCGCCCGCCCCCAGAGGCTGGTAAGCCGGTGAGGTCGGCACGCTCGCTATTCCGACGCCGCGCTCTACTGCCTGGTCGCCCTGGCGCGGCCGACGGAGTGCGACCGGGTCATGGGAGGCGGGATGCGCAGGGTCAAGCTGGAGCGCACGTGAACGCTCCAAAGCCGAAGCACGTATACCGGCGGCTGTTCGCCGAAGCACGTCCGTTCTCGCTCCACATCGCAGGCCTGCTGGTGCTGAGCGTGCTCTCGGCCCTCATCACACTGTTGATCCCGCTGCCGCTGAAGATCGCGGTGGACAACGTGATCGGCTCACACGCCTTGCCTGGCCTGCTCGACGGCGTCCTGCCGGGCACCGTGTCGAGGTCCAGTACCGGCGTCCTGTTCTTCGCGGTCGGTCTCCTGGTGCTGATCATGCTCCTCAAGCAGCTCGAGGAATTCGCCAGCCTGGTCCTGAGCACATATGCGGGCCAGAAGCTGCTGCTCAGCTTCCGCGCCCGTCTGTTTCGCCACGTGCAGCGACTGTCGCTTGCGTACCACGACATGCGAGGCGTTACGGACTCGACTTACCGCATCCAGTACGACGCGCAGTCGCTCCAGACGCTCGCGATCGCCGGCGTGATCCCTTTCCTTACCGCCGTCTTCACGGTCGTCGGGATGCTCTACGTGACCGCGATGATCGACTGGCGGCTCGGGCTGATCGCGCTCGCGGTAGCGCCGCCGTTGCTGGTCACGTTCCACTTCTATAGGCGTCGCCTGCGCAGCCAGTGGCACGAGGCGAAGAGACTGGAGAGCTCTGCGCTCTCCGTGGTGCAGGAGGCGCTCTCAGCGCTACGCGTGGTCAAGGCCTTCGGGCAGGAGGATCACGAGCGCGAGCGCTTCCTGGGCCGTTCAGGAGAGAGCATGCGCGTCCAGGTCGGGCTGTCGTTTGCCGAGGGGAGTTTCGGGGTGCTGATCGGGCTGATCATGGCGCTCGGGACGGCGGCGGTGCTGTTCGTGGGGACGCGGAGCGTGCAGTCGGGCACTCTCACGGTGGGGGATCTGGTGCTGGTGATGGCATACCTGCAGCAGCTCTATGAGCCGCTTCAGACGATCAGCAAGAAGGCCGGCACGTTGCAGTCGTCACTGGCGAGCGCGGAGCGCGTGTTCTCGCTGCTCGACGAGGCGCCGGACCTGATCGAGGCCCCCCACGCAAGGCCGCTCAAGCGCGCCGCGGGCGCGGTCGCATTCCAGAGCGTCTCGTTCGCCTACGACTCGGCGCAACCGGTGCTGCGCGATGTCTCGTTCAAGCTCGATCCCGGCACGAGTGTCGGGATCTCGGGGGCGACCGGGGCCGGGAAGACAACGCTCGTGAACCTGCTGACGCGCTTCTACGACCCGACTGCCGGGCGGATCATGCTCGACGCGGTTGACCTGCGCGACTACCGCGTCGCCGACCTGCGTAACCAGTTCGCGATCGTCTTGCAAGAGCCCGTCCTCTTCTCGACCAGCATTGCCGAGAACATCGCCTACGCGCGGCCGGACGCCGGCGTGAAGGACGTCCAGGCCGCAGCCGTCGCGGCAAACGCGCACGAGTTCATCCTCAGGCTGCCGGACGGTTACGACACCCCGGTGGGCGAGCGGATGCGCCTCTCCGGCGGCGAGCGCCAGCGCATCTCGCTGGCCCGCGCGTTTCTGAAGGATGCGCCGATGCTGATCCTCGACGAGCCGACCAGCTCCGTGGACGTCCGGACGGAGGCAACGATCATGGAGGCGATGGAACGGCTGATGGCGGGCCGTACCACCGTCATGATCGCCCACCGGCTGGGCACCCTCGAGGCCTGCGACGTGAGGCTCGAGATCGAGAACGGCCGGCTGGCACACCTACACGAGGTCGGCGCCGCGGGGATCCGCGCGTCATCGAAGGTCGGCGGGGTCCCGCTGGGCTTCCCTGCATGAGCGCGAGCGCCCTCTCACCCCGAGTCGGCAGTCCCCGTCCGCCCTCCGAGGTGGTGGAGCTGGCGCGCCACCTCGTTGCCGGCGACGGCGGCGACCCCCGGCTGGTGGCCCAAGAGCCGCTTAAGAGATCCGTCCATCGACTCTGCTTCGAGGTCGGGGCACAGCCTGCCTGGGTGGTCGTGAAGCGCCTGTTCCCGCGGCAGGCCCGGGTCAATCAGCTAGTGGCGGAGCGGTGGCTTCCCGCCGCTGGGCTGGAATGGGCCTGCCCCGGGGTGCGGGGAATCTTCCACGATTCCGGCGGCCGGGCGGTTTGGCACGTCTACGATGACCTCGGGGGGAACGGGCTCGACTGCCACGTCTGCGACCCAGGCCAAGTCGCGCCGGTGGTGGAGCTGCTCGTCGAGCTGCACGTCCGCTTCGCCGGGCATGCCCTGCTGGCTGAGTGCCGGGAGCACGGCGAGGAGCTGGGGATGGCCTTCTTCACCCAGGGAGTCGGGCGGTGCGTCCGCCTTCTCAAGTCCGTCGGGTCGGCCGGGGCGCCCCTGTCCCGGGAGCAGGCGGAGCTCAGGGACCGACTGCTGGGCCGGGTGGAGCGCCTTTACGGCGAGCGTCACGAGCGGGCCCTCCTGCTCCAGACCAGTGGAGGCCCCGACACCCTGCTCCACGGCGATCTGTGGACGACCAACACGCTCGTCGTCGAGCGGACCGCTGGGGTCGAGGCCAGGCTGATCGACTGGGACCACGCGGGGGTCGGGCCGGTGACCTACGACCTCTCGACCTTTCTTTACCGCTTCCCCCCGGAGCACCGGCCCTCGATCCTCGGCGAGTACCGGGAGGCGGCCGACCGCCGGGCCTGGTGGCTGCCGGCCGACCCCACTCTGAACCTGCTCTTCGAGACCGCGGAGTACGCCCGCTACGCATGTTGCCTCGCCGAGGCGGCGCTGGCCGCCGCCCGGGGGGAGCCCTGGGGGTTCGAGGACTTGGCGGAGATCGACACCTGGTTCGACCGCCTGGAGCCCGTCCTGGCCGGGACGGAGGCTGAATGAGATATCTGGTTGTGAACGCGGACGAT
>VAYK01000182.1 GCA_005884985.1 Actinomycetota bacterium
CAATCGGCCACCCTGGCTTCTCGCCTGCGGCAGGGTGGCCGGGAGGTGCTCGTCGTAGCCGTGGATCCGCCCCACCTCCTCCACCAGGTCGGCCTCGCGACCGACGTCGTAGTAGCGATGGCAGGGAACCTCGGCCGCCAAGTCGTCGCCCTCGCGCTCGACCCCGAACCCGAGCCGCTCCAGGTAGGTGGCGCAGAGCTCCGGCTCGATCCGCATCCCGAGCAACGAATCCGCACGGTGCGGGCGCAGCCGCACCTGGCGCACGGGCGGCATCTGCGCGGCGGCGTCGATCGTGCCGGGCACGAGCCGCGCTCCGCACAGCTCCACGATCAGCTTTGAGGCGATGCGTTGGCCGCGGATCGCCAGCTCAGGGTGAAGCTGCTTCTCGAACCGGTTCGACGCCTCCGAGCGCAACCCCAGCTTCCGCGAGGTGCGCAGGATGTTGACCCCGTTCCAGGTAGCGACCTCGAGCAGGACCCGGGTGGTCGACTCGGAGACCTCCGAGACCTCGCCGCCCATGATCCCGGCGATCCCGGAGGGCCCATCGCGATCGCAGACCAGCACCGACTCGGCGTCGAAGGTGCGCTCGACCCCGTCGAGAGTGGTCATCTTCTCGCCGTCGGCCGCGGTGCGGATGACCAGCGCGCCGTTCGGCACGCGGTCGAGATCGAAGGCGTGCAGCGGCTGCGCCGTGAGCAGCATCGCGTAGTTGGTGATGTCGACGACGTTGTTGATCGGCCGCTGGCCGGCCGCGACGAGCCGCGCCTTCAGCCACAGCGGGGAGGGGCCAATCGTCACGTCGGTGAACACGCGTGCGGTGAAGCGCGGACACAGCTCCGGGACCTCGACCGTGACCGATGCGTAGTCGGACACCTGGCCCTCGACGGCGGCCTCCGCGTCGCCCTCCCACGGCGGCTCGGCCAGCGGGGCGCCGCTGAAGGCGTGGACCTCGCGCGCCACCCCGTAGACGCCGAGGCAGTCGACGCGGTTCGAGCTGACCTCGAGCTCGAGGACCGGCTCCGCGAGCGGCAGCACCTCCGCCAGCGGGCTGCCTGGCACGGCCTCGCCGTCCAGGACCGCGATCCCGTCCGCATCGTCGCCGATCTGAAGCTCGGCCTCCGAGAGGATCATTCCGTCGGAGGCGACGCCCCGGAGCTCGGCGCGACCGAGCTTCTGCCCTCCGGGCAGCACCGCGCCCGGGAGCGCCACCGGGACGGTCTGCCCGGCAGCGACGTTGGGCGCCCCGCAGACGATCGTGCGCGTCGTGCCGCCGGTCTCCACCTCGCACACGGTCAGCCGGTCGGCGTTGGGGTGCCGCTCCACGGAGACGACCTTGCCGACCACGAAGCCATCGGCCGATGGAGGGCCGACGTAGGAGATCCGCTCGAGCTCCGTCGTCCGCAGCGCGAGCAGCTCGCCCAGCTCCTCGACGGCCAGGCCGGGATCGCAGTACTCGCGGAGCCACAAGTACGGCACCCTCACCGGAACTGCTCCAGCACTCGAACGTCGTTCTCGAAGAACTTGCGCAGGTCGGGGACGCCGTGCTTGAGCATCGCGATCCGCTCGATCCCCATCCCGAACGCGAAGCCCTGGACTCGCTCCGCGTCGTAGCCGTTGGCCTCGACGAACCCGAACACGTTCGGATCCACCATCCCCGAGCCGAGGATCTCGATCCAGCCGGTGCCCTTGCAGATCGAGTCCCGCGAGCCGTCGACGAGCTCCCCCGAGCCCCCGCAGCGGAAGCAAGAAACGTCCACTTCGACGCTTGGCTCGGTGAACGGGAAGAAGCCGGGGCGGAAGCGGGTCTTGCGCTCGGAGCCGAAGAGCGCCCTCGCAAACTCGTCGAGGGTTCCCTTGAGGTCGGCCAGGGTGATGCTCTCGGCGACCGCAAGCCCCTCGACCTGGTGGAACATCGGGCTGTGCGTGGCGTCGAAGGGGTCGCTGCGATAGCAGCGACCGGGAACGACGATGAAGATCGGCGGCTTCTGCGTCTCCATCGCCCTCACCTGCATCGGCGAGGTATGGGTGCGCAGCATCACGTCCTCTGGGCCAGGCGGAAGCGCGGGCCCCGCCACCTCCTCGCCTGGAGAGGTGGGGGCCGGCTCGATGCGCAGCTCGGGATCCAGGCTGCGCGGATCGACATAGAAGGTGTCCTGGGCCATCCGCGCCGGATGGCCGGGCGGGTGGTTTAGCGCGGTGAAGTTGTAGTAGTCGAGCTCCACCTCGGGACCCTCCATGACCCGGTAGCCGAGGCCGAGGAAGACGTCCTCGATCTCGCGCATGGTTCGAATCAGCAGGCTGCGAGAGCCGACCGGCACCGCCGGGGTGCCGGGCAGGGTCACGTCCACCGTGTCGGTTGTGAGCCCCTGCTCGAGCTCCGCCGCCTCGAGCTCCGCCCGCCGGCCCTCGAGCAGCCTCTCCAGCGTCTCCCTTGCCTCGTTTCCCGCCTTGCCGACCGGCCCACGCTCCTCGGCCGGAAGCTCGGCGATCCCGCGCAGGATTCCGGTCAGCTCCGCCTTGCGCCCGAGGTAGCGAACTCGGAGCTCCTCGAGCTCGGCGGCGCTCGCGGCCGCCGCGGCGGCGGCCTCGGCCTCACGGCGAAGCTCCTCGATTCTGGCTTGGGCATCAGCCATGGCCGGCCATCCTACGTCCGAGCTCATACAGCGCGACCGTCGCCGCCATTGCGACGTTGAGCGAGTCGGGACCCTCCGGTCGCATCGGGATCCTGGCGCTGGCATCGGTCAGCTCGATAGCCGCGGCGGGCAGGCCGGCACGTTCCGCTCCCAAGCACACCACCACGGGCGGCTCGAGGCCGACCTGCGCCACCGTCGCCTCGGCGCCGACTTGCAGGGCCAGCTTCATGCTCGACAGCTCGTCCAGCTCCGCCCGCGCTGGCGGGCGCGCGAACACCGACCCCATGCTCGCCCTTACCGCCTTCGGGGAATAGGGGTCGGCGCAGCCCGGCCCCAGCACCACCGGCCCGTCGCAGAGGGCGTGCGCGGCGCGGATGATCGCGCCGACGTTGCCCGGATCGCCGACGCCATCGAGGTAGACGGACAGCTCACCTCCGGGGTTGGTCCAGCGCTGGCGATAGACGCCGATCACCCGGGTCCCGGAGCCGAGCGTGCTCACCTCCGCGAGCAGCTCGGGCTCGACGTCCTCTCCGGCGACCAGGACCAGCTGGGGCTCGGCCCGGGCGTCCTTCGCTACCGCCACCAGGTCCTCGCCCTCGACCACGAACAGGCCGCTGCGCTCGCGCTCGCGGTGGGAGCCGAGCTTCCGGATCTGCTTCAGCTTCTCGTTGTGTGGCGAGGTGATCAATTTCGTGGCTAGTCGATGGTGGCTGGTCGCTCGAGGAAAAGAAAAGGGCGGCCGCTGTGCGGTCGCCCCGGGAGTCCTCGCGTATGACAGAAGCGTCAGGCCGCGGTGGCCTCCCGGGCTAGCTCCGCAAATCGGCGAAACGCCTCCGGGTCGCGGACCGCGATCTCGGCGAGCATCTTGCGGTTGACCTCCACCCCGGCCTTGCCGAGGCCGTGGATCAGATCCGAATAGCTCATACCCTCGCGCCGCGCGGCGGCGTTGATCCGCACGATCCACAGGCGGCGGAACTCGCGCTTGCGGGCGCGCCGATCGCGGTAGGCGTAGTTGCCCGAGCGCATCACCTGCTCGTTGGCGAGCCGATAGCTGGAGTGCTTGCGTCCCCAGTAGCCCTTCGCCTGGGCGAGCACTTTCTTGCGGCGCCTGCGCCTGGCGACCGCGTTGGTCGTGCGGCTCACTGACGGACACCACCTTCGCGCATGCTCCGCTGGCGAAGAACCAGATCGAGACGCTCGCTCCGCATGCGCTCAGCGCCCCCTTCCCGCCAGCAGGGTCCGCACCCGCTTGCGGTCGGGCCGCGCCACCTCGGTCGGCCGAGCCATCCGCCGCTTGCGCTTCGGCGACTTCTTCTCGAGGATGTGGCTCGAGTAGGCCCGCCGCCCACGCAGCTTGCCCTTGGCGGTCTTCCGGAACCGCTTCTTGGTGCCCGAATGGGTCTTCATCTTCGGCATCGGACGGCTATTGAAGCAGACGAGTGCTGCGTTCAAGCCGCGGCGGAGCGCTCGGCGTCGCCGCCCGTGGCCCGCACCGGGGCGAGCAGCATGCTCATGTTGCGTCCCTCCTGCTCGGGCTCCTGCTCGATCGTCGCCAGGTCCTCGATGTCGTCGTAGAGG
>VAYK01000183.1 GCA_005884985.1 Actinomycetota bacterium
CCATAGGTACGACCAGGTCGGCTCGCCGTGGAAGAAGACGACCGGCCGCCCCTCCCCTTCGTCGACGTGAGCGAGCCGCAGCCCGTCGGCCTCACGGTAATGCGGCTCGAAAGAGAAGTCCGGAAGCCCGTCGAAGCGCTCGTCGGGAGTTCGGTAGACATCGGCGCCCAAGGGACGCGATCCTATGCCAAGGGGATGCGGCGGCGCTTGCGCGAAGCCCAGCGGCCTGCGCGAATCCGCCGCGAGCGCAGCCGCTTCGTCGTGCAGCTGGAGCCAGGTGATCCTCACGACTCGCCAGCCCGCGACGTTCAGAACGCGGTCACGCGCGCGGTCGCGCTCGAAGGCAGCGGTCGTCGCGTGGAACGCGTGCTCGACCAGCTGCGCCCGCCCGACCACCCCGTGCTGCCGCGCCGCCAGGTCCGCGATCCCGCGGTCCCGGCAACGAGGGGAACTTCTGCACCTATGCGGTGCTCAAACGGCGTTTCGTCGGGCGCGTCGGGAGGATGGCGCCTCCGCACGCGCGTGAGGTGCGCAAACGTTTACGAATTGGTCAACGGACCGTTCGCTCAGGCGGCGATGTACTCGGCGGTTCGCCGCGCCAGCGCCATGATCGTGACCATTGGGTTGGTGCCCGAGGCGGTCGGAAAGGCGCTCGCGTCGCCCACCCAGACGCCGGGCGTGTCGTGGAGCTCGCCCCAGGGGTTGGCGACCGACGTCGCCGGGTCGGCGCCCATCCGGCAGCTGCCCATCTGGTGGGCGGAGAAGACGGCGTGCTCATGCGGGGCCAGCGAGCAGTCGCGAAGCCGGGTGAGGAAGGCGTCGAAGTCCTCGCCCCGGCTCCACGCGAGCCGCCTCCGGTTCAGGGCCATGATCCGCTCGGCGCCAGCCGCCTCGTGGACGCGGGCCACCGCCTGGAGGCCGGCGCGGAAGTTGGCGACGTCGAGATCGTCGACGAGGCGGTAGCTCGGGACCGCGTTGCCCGCCGCGTCGACGTCGACGCGTCCGTGCCCGCGGTCGCGGATCAGCAAGATCAGCCCGGAGGTGTTGCGGAACCGGGCGATCTCCTCCTTGTGCTCGCGTCCGGACTCCCACGGCACGGCGGCGGCGGTGATCCCGATCGCGTGGTGCGCTCCCTCCAGAAGGAAGCCATGGCCGTCGGGCCCCTCGGCGAACTCGTGAGAGAGCCCGGACTGGGGCGGTCCCCACCAACCGTCCTGCGGCTCGTCGTAGTTGGCGAAGACGGCCCCCGCCGGGTGCAGGCGCAGATAGTCGCCGACGGCGGGGCCGCCGATCCCCGAGCGCCGCAACAGCGCGGGCGACTCGATCGAGCCGCAGGCGACGACGACCTGTGGCGCGCGAACCACGATCCGCGCCGTGGCGCCGTCGGGGCCGACGTAGGTCCCCTCGACTCCAGCCGCGCGCCCGTTCTCGACCAGGACCCGCTCGGCGCGGCAGTTGACGACCAGGTCGGCGCCGTGCTCGTGCGCGTCGGCGAGGTACGTCTTCTGGGTCGAGAGCTTGGCGCCGGTCACGTCGCCGAAGCCGACGTAGCCGGCGAGATCGGGGTCGTGCCTCGCCGGGTCGACGTTGCGGGTGATCAGCTCGAACTCCCAGCCGAGCGCCTCGCAGCCTTCCTTGAGGCGCTGGTGCGGCCCGTTCAGCTCCGAGCACGAGTCGGTGGCGCCGATCCGCTCCATCACCTGGTCGAGGTAGCGGTCGTAGTCGGGCCCGTCGACGCCCTCGAGCCGGTGCTCCCGCGCCCACTCCCGCCGCACCCAGGGGAACGTCCGCAGGCAGTTCTGCCAGTTGATCACCGTGCCGCCGCCGAGCGACGAGCCGGCCTGAATCGAGACCTGGCCCTCCGCCGTCGGCGTCGGCCCGCCGGGCAGGTAGAGATTCTGGTAGCCCCAGACCTCCAGCTGATTGAAGTCGGCCTCGTTGAAGTAGCCGCCCAGCTCGAGCACGCAAACCTGCTTGCCGGCCGCGGCGAGGGTGCCCGCGACCACGCCGCCACCGGCGCCCGAGCCGACCACGCGCACGTCGGCCTCGGGGCGTCGGACGGCCAGCGGCTTCGGCTCGGCTGGCGGCTGGCGCTGCGGCCCCGGATAGCCGATCGCGTCCCAGCTGGGGTTCCTGCCGGTGCCGAGGTCGGGGAGCGCGTAGAACAGCGACAGCGTCAGACCGCGCAGCGTGTGGATCCCGGCAAGCGCCTCCGGGCCGGAGTCGGAGAAGGCGTGGACGAGCTGCTCGCGAACCTCCTGTGAAGCCTCGGGGACCATCCCCTGCTCGGCCAGCGAGTCGAGCAGCGCGGCGAGACCCTCGAGCTGCTCCTCCGGGGCTCCCGACTGAAGCAGGACAGCCTCGATCGCCTCGGGAACGCCGAGGTGGGAGGCGGCCCGCGCCCAGAAGCCGTGGGGATCGCCGGCGCCATCCGCGCCGCTCGGCGGGGGCAGCGAGGGGATCAGCGTGTCGCAAAAGACGAGCAGGGTACGTCGCTGCGCGTCTGTGAACACCTCGCTGGTTGCGAGCAAGCTGATGGCGTCGCCCACCTGCCGGGTCACTTGCGCCGAATACGGGAACATGTGCAGTTCTCGCGGCGGCGCGTATCCCGGGGTGATCAAGAGCGACTGGCGCTTGGCGTACTTGCGGATTCCGTCTGCCCCGTGTCGCGACCCCAGCCCCGACGCCTTCCAGCCGCCCATCGGCAGCTCCAGCGCCCCGTAGTTGAGCTGGGCGTCGTTGACGCAGCAGACCCCGGCCTCGACCCGGCGGGCGATCCGCTCGCCCCTCTCGGTGTCGCGCGTCCACACCGACGCCTGGAGCCCGTACGGCCCATCATTGGCCAGCCGCACCGCCTCCGTGGCGTCCCCGACCCTCATCACCGGCAGCGTGGGCCTGAAGGTCTCCTCGTTCATGCACCGCATCGAGTGGTCGACGTCGGCAAGCACGGTCGGCTCGAAGAACCGCCCGGCTGCGCTCTCGGCGCGCCTGCCGCCGGTGACGACCTTGGCGCCCTTGGAGACTGCGTCGCGGACGTGGGCCTCGATCAACTCGAGCTGGGGCGGGAAGATGATTGCCCCGACGTCGACGGAGCCCGCCGCTCCGGGCGGGCCCTGGCGAAGCGCCTCGACCTTCCCCGTCACAAGCTTCAGGAACTCGTCGTAGACGGGCTCCTCGACGTAGACGCGCTCGACCGAGATGCAGACCTGACCCGAGTTGTTCATCCCGTAGCTGACCGCAGCGTTGGCCGCCCGCTCGAGGTCGGCGTCGGTGAGCACGATCATCGGGTCATTGCCGCCCAGCTCGAGGCTGACCGGAGTCAGCGTCTCGGCGGCCTTCGCCAGCACCCTCTTTCCGGTCTCGACCGAGCCCGTGAACATGACCATGTCCACCTCGTGGACGAGCGCGGCGCCGGTCTCGCCGCGGCCGGTGGCGACCTGGAACACGCCCTCGGGGATGCCGCACTCGGCCAGCATCTCGGCCATCAGCAGCGACGTCAGCGGCGTCACCTCGGAGGGCTTCAGGACCACGGCGTTGCCCGCCGCCAGCGCCGGGATGCAGTCGCCGAAGGAGTTGATGAGCGGGTAGTTCCAGGGACCGATCACCCCGACGACCCCGAGCGGCGCGTAGCGGACGACGAGCTTGCGGCCACGCACGAACGGCGAGGCCGATTGGATCTCCTCGTCGGCAAGGTAGCCCGGCGCCGTCTTCGCCCAGAACTCGAGCGCCGAGAGTCCGTAGGCCAGCTCGGCGAACTGGGTCTCGTCGGCTGGGCGACCGGTCTCGCGGACGATCGTCGTCACGACCCGTTCGGCGTTCGCGACCATCCAGCGCCGCGCCGCGAGCAGCACCTCCGCCCGTCCCTCGAACCCCACCGCAGCCCAGATCGGCTGCGCCTCCCGCGCGCCGGCGACCATCGCCTCGACCGCGCCCGCGCGCAAATCGCGGACGGTGGCGATCGTCTCGCCCGTGGCCGGGTTCTCCACCGGGATCCCGGTCTCGGTGGCAGCCTCGGTCACGGGCCCCGTCATCTCGAGGCGAGCTTAGTTGATCACCGGCGGCGGCAAAGCGCCGCCGGTTCGGGTACCAGGGTTGGCGCAAAGACAAGCATCCACCGCGACCGCTTCGCTAGGGCGGGCGGGCGGTCCGCCGGACGCGGGAAAATTCGGGGGTGCGCACGATCGTCCTCTCGGACCTCCACCTCGGGTCGGGCGGAGACATCGACCTGCTCCGCCGCCCCGAGCTCCGCGAGATCCTGTGGGCCGAGATCGAGGGCGCGGACGAGGTCGTGCTGCTGGGCGACGCGGTCGAGCTGCGCGACCGCCCTCTGGCGGAGGCACTCGAGCTGTCCCGACCGTTCTTCGACGAGCTCGGGTCCGCGATCGGCACCGGAAGGGTCGTGGTGGTGCCGGGAAACCACGATCACCATCTGCTCGACGACTGGCTGGAGCGCCGGCGGCTCGACGGAGCCGGGTCCCTCGGGCTGGAGCAGCGCGTGGCCGCGAAATCGGGGCCCGTGGCCCAACTGGTAAGCGGGATGGGGCGAACGCCGATCGAGCTCGCCTATCCGGGCGCCTGGCTTCGCCCCGGCGTCTACGCGACCCACGGTCACTACCTCGACCGCCACCTCACCGTTCCGACCTTCGAGCGCCTCGCGGTCGCAGCGGTCGAACGGGTGCTGGGCGGGTCACGGGACGTATCGGAAGAGCCGGGCTCGCCGGGAGATCCCGGCCCGGCGAGCGCGGAGGACTACGAGCGCACCCAGGCCCCCGTGTACGCCTTCCTGTTCGCGCTCGCGCAGGCCGGGGTGACCGGGGGGCGGCTCGGCGGCGCCAACCCCTCGGCCAGGGTCTGGCAGGCGCTCGGCGGCGGCTACGGGCGCGCCGCCAAGCTTCGCGGCTGGCTGCTGGGCACCGTCGCCCTGCCCGGCGCGGTGGGGGTCGCCAACCGGCTGGGCCTCGGGCCGGTCAGATCAGACCTC
>VAYK01000181.1 GCA_005884985.1 Actinomycetota bacterium
CCGGAGGTTCTAGGCTTCGAGGTTAAACGCCCTGTGGATCGTCCACAGGTCCATGCCGTCCCTCTCGCCCACCTTCCTGAGAAGCGTGATGTTGTCGAACCACGCCGTGAAGCGGCGCTCGCGCGTCTTGAGGAACTCCCAGACCTCGGCGAACCGGGGCCGGCACCGCTCGACGATCGTCATGTGCGGGTGAAGGTTCTCGGCATCGAACCGGTCCCAGGACATCCACGGGACCGTCCTCAAGGCTGACACGAGCGCCTCGAGGACACGACGCGCCGCGTCCGAGAGCTGGACGTCGACGAAGACGACGTCCTCGGCGAAGTGTCCGAACCCGCCGACGGTGATCGATGTCCTGCGATGCTCCCGAATGAAATCGTCGAGCAGCGCTTCCACGTGTCCGATCTCCGGGGTCGTGAAGTGGTACTTGAGGGTGAAGTGCGCGGGGATCGCCTGTCGCCGGGTGAAGGTCAGCCCAAAGCGCTCGGCGACCACGTCGACCAGCTCCCGGTGATAGGCCAGGATGGGGGGTGGCATGAGACAGGGCATGATGTAGCGCATCGGCTCAGGATCAGGGCACGCGGAGCGCTCGCGTCTCGAGCGCCAGCTCGAAAGCCTCCGGCCATTCGCCGTAGCCGAGGAGGTCGCGCGCCGTCGCTCCCGGAGCCGCCGCCGTCGAGCTCAGCAGCGCCCGGTAGAGCCGAGGCACGGGAAGAAAGAGAGCTTGCTCGGCGCTCTCCGCCGACGCGAGCACGAGGCAGGGCTCGCTGTCGCGCACGTCGATGACCAGCCCGCGATCCGCCGCCCACCCTACCTGCTGACCGCCAAGGTTGGCCGCAACGCGCTCGCGGATGAGCCTGACCCGCTCCACCCGGCCGAGCCGATCGCCCAGCGAAGGACCGGTATAGCTCCAGCCTGACCGATCGGTCGGCCGCGGGGCCAGGGCGTCGCGCTCCTTCGACATCACGAAGATCCGCCCGCGGCGCTCCGGCTCGCAGAAAGATCCGAGCATATCGGCGCGGTAGTCGGGGAGCGCCTCGAGCTGCACGCGGCAGAGCTCAATACCGAAGGCGGGCATCACGATCGAGGAGATGCGAATGGCGGGGCCGTCGGCAGGGACAACCACGATGGCGCTCTTGAAGAGACCCGGCTCGAGGGACGAGGTGAAATCGGGACCGGGGACGTAGAGGAGATCGCGCCAGGGCGCTCCGAGCGTGGCGGCCAGCACGTGCTCGGCGGCTGGAAGGGCCAACTCGATGGTGTTCGCCGCCACCCTTATCTACTCAGCCCTCGGCTCGAAGGAGAACTAGCGCCCTCGGCCCTGGGGGCGCCCGCCGCCGGAGCGTCCGCCGTGGCCCCCGCCGGGACGCCCGCCGCCGCCACGCCCGCCGCCCGGGCCGGGGCGCCCCCCGCCGTCGCTCTTCACTGGTCGGCTTGATCTCGGGCAGGATCCAGTCATCCTCGGCCCAGTCGACGGGGATCTTCTCACCGATGAATTTCTCGATAGGCTCGATCATGAGCGCGCCCGTCTCGTCCGCGAGGCTGATCGATTTGCCGGTGGCGCCCGCGCGCGCGGTGCGCCCGATCCGGTGTACGTAGTCCTCAGGGTCCTGGGGCATGTCCCAGTTGACGACGTGGGTCACCCCTTCGATGTGCAGGCCGCGCGAGGCGACGTCCGTCGCGACGAGAATGGGCAGCTCGCCGTTCTTGAAGTCGTTCAGGATCTTGAGCCGCTTCTTCTGCTCCACGTCGCCGGTGAGGGCCTTGGCCTGCCAGCCGTTGCGCGCCAGACGGTCCTCGAGGCGTCGCGCTTCCTCCCGCGTATTCGAAAACATAAGAATGCGGCTGCCGCCCTCGCGCTTGAGGAGGCCCAGAAGCAGGCCGAATTTTTCCTCGCGCCCCGCGTGATAGAGCACCTGGACGACGTTCTCGGCTGTCTTCTGGAGCGGTGTGACGGAGATCTGGGTCGGGTTGTTCATGAACTCCCAGGTCAGCTCCATCACGCGAAAGGACAGGGTCGCCGAGTAGAGGAAGGACTGGCGCTTCTCCGGCTTGGGCAGCTTGCGCAGGATGAAGCGCAGGTCGGCGATGAACCCCATGTCGAACATGCGGTCGGCCTCGTCGATCACGAGCACTTCGACGCGCTGGGGCGACCAGATGTGCTGCTTGAGATAGTCGATGAGACGGCCGGGCGTGCCCACCAGGATGTCGCACGCCTCGGTGAGGTCCTCACGCTGCTTGTTGTAGTCGATGCCGCCGTAGACGGCGCGGATCCTCAGTCCCGTGTGGGCGCCGAGGAGCCGGGCGTCGGCCTCGATCTGGACGACCAGCTCGCGCGTGGGCGCAATGATCAGGACGCGCGGCGCGGTCGGGCCGCTCTTGGCGGGGGCGGGATGCCGCAGGCAGCGCGTGAAGGCGGCGATCAGGAAGGCCGCCGTCTTGCCGGTGCCCGTCTGGGACTGGCCCGCCACGTCCTTGCCCTTGAGGGCGAGCGGCAGCGTGCCTTCCTGGATCGGCGTCATGGTCACGAAGCCCGCGTCCTGGACGCCGCGCATGACCGGCTCGGGCAGATCGAGTGACTTGAAGTTCCGGCGCCGTCGCCTTCCGCTTCCTGACCGCCAGGCGCGCGCAGATGATGCCGATCTCGTAGAGGATGCAGAGGGGGCCCGCCATCAGAATCTGGTTGATCATATCGGGGGTTGGCGTGAGGACCGCGGCGAGGATGAAGTTGATCAGGATGGCGTACTTGCGGTTCTTGGAGAGGAACTGCGGGGTCACGATGCCGATCAGGCTCAGGATCGTGATCACCACCGGCAGCTCGAAGACGAGACCGAAGGCGAGCGCGAACTTGATCACGAAGTCCGTGTACGACGACACCGTGATCATCGGTTTCCAGCCCTTCTCCTGCCCGAAGGTCACGAGGAAGTTCGAGGCGTAGGGGATGATCACGAGCATCGCGAAGGCGCCGCCGATCAGGAAGAGGAGCGAGCCCACGATGATGAACGGCGCGGCGTACTTCTTCTCGTGCTGATGGAGCCCAGGGGAGACGAACTTCCAGACCTGGTAGAGGATGGCGGGCATGGCGATGAAGATGGCCAGCACCATGGCGACCTTCATCCAGGTCCAGAAGGCCTCGGTGGGGGAGGTGAAGACGAGCTCGGTCTTGAGACCCACGAGCGGGCGCGAGATGAACTGCATGACCCGGTCCGTGATGAACACCGCGATGACGAGACCCCCGGCCGCGGAGATGAGGCTCCACATGATGCGGGAGCGAAGCTCGCCCAGGTGTTCCATGAACGACATCTTGCCGAGGCTGCGCTCCTCCGGTGGATCGGGCACAGTCTGCTCGTCGGCCATCACCATTCCGTGAGGAAGTGCCGGAGCGTGCCCACGCCGCGCCCGAGAGCGAAGCCCTCGCGGATGGCGCGCGTCACGTAGGCCTTGGCGTCGCGCACGGCCTCGCCGAGCGGCCGTCCCTGCGCGAGCCCCGCGGCGATGGCCGCCGAAAACGTGCAGCCGGTGCCGTGGGTATTGTCGGATTCGATGCGCGGGGCCTGGAAGGCCGTGAACTCGCGGCCGTTGTATAGGAGATCCACCGCGTCGCCCTTGAGATGACCGCCCTTGACCAGCACGTGGCGCGGTCCCAGCTTGTGGATGCGGCGCGCCGCTTCCTCCATGTCGGCCCGGCTCGACACCGGCATGCCCGCCAGCGTCTCGGCCTCGGGCAGGTTGGGCGTCACCACGAGGGCCAGGGGCAGGAGCGAGGTCGTGACCGCGCCGACGGCGCCGGCCTCGAGGAGCGCGTCGCCGGAGGTGGCGGCCATGACCGGATCGACCACCAGCCGCTCCACCGGCCGCGCGCGTAAACCCGCCGCCACCGCCAGGACATTGGCCTCGGTGCCGAGCATGCCGCACTTGGCGGCGTCTGTCCCGAAGTCCTCGAGGACGGACGAGAGCTGGCTGGCGACGAGCTCAGGCGACAGGCACTCGACGGCCTGGATTCCGAGGGAGTTCTGCGCCGTCACCGCGGTGATGACGGACATGCCGAAGACCCGGTAGGCCGAGAAGGTTTTGAGATCCGCCTGCACGCCCGCGCCGCCCCCCGAATCCGAGCCGGCAATCGTCAGGGCTTTGGGAATGGACATGGGCTTCTAGTATACGGGATACAAGGACACCGGCATAGGCATCAGACACTTAGCCAGCACGTGTCCGTGTCGATGTCCCGAGCGCGCACCCTGCTCCGCGACGAATCGAGGTCGAGCTACACG
>VAYK01000184.1 GCA_005884985.1 Actinomycetota bacterium
GGCTCGGGGACCTGCATAGCGGCGTCGCCGTCGCGGACCTCGCGGCCTTCCTGCCAGTCGTCGGAGACGTCCATCCAGAGCTGGTCCCCAATCGGGCTGGACGGCTCTTCGTCGGCCGGCTGCACGCTTGTGGGCGCCACCTCGACATCCTCTTCAAGGTCGTCCTGCTCCTCCTCGACGTCGTCCTGCTCCTCCTCGACGTCGTCCTCGTCCGGCAGGTCCCATTCCTCGGAGCCGCCCCGCTGCTCAGCCTCGCCCTCGCCCACGGCGAGCCCGTCGGCGAGCAGGATCTCGTCGGCGGTCGAGCGCAGGTCGCCGCCCAAGTGGCCGCAGGCGGCATCCTTGAGGATCGCACGCGTCAGGTCCTCGATCGCCACCGCGGTGTCGGCCGCGGTCGGAACGCCGTCGGCGCCCTCAGCCGCAGGAGCGGGCTCGCCGCTCCACAGCTCGCGTTCGAGCGCCAGCGCTCGATCGACGATTGCCTTGGTCTCGGAACGCTGCTCGGGCTCGGCGCACAGGGCGGCGACCCGCATCGGCAACCCGAGGTCGGCCGGACCGCCGCCCTCGAGCACGAAGCGGAGCGCCAGCAGGTAGTCGTTCAGCGCCTCGAGCACCACGTTGCGCTCCAGTCCCGCCTCGAAGCGGGAGATCGCGCGCGCCAATGCGCCTGCCATGCCTGGGCCGTGGCGCACCGGTCGCCCGAATGGGGTCGAGCGGTAGGCGAGCACGCGACACAGGGTCGTCAGGTCGCCGAGCACGTCCTCGTCGAGACGGTAGCCGCCTCGCCTGGGGCGGCCGGCGCCGGTCGCAATCCGCCGCCAGCGATTGGCGCCGGCCCGGGTCCACGCATACGGTCCCAATCCCACGCCACCGGACTGGAAGAGGCGGAGCGCGGTGATCAGTTGGCGGAAGGCCTCGACGGCGCGCGCGCCAGCGTCCGGCTTTGGTTCTCCATCTTCATGGCTCCCATCGCTGTCGCTCACCCGCGCCGCGGCGAGGAAGGTGGGCTCCCAGCCGGCGGCGCCCGCCCCCTCCAAGGCCCGGGCCTCGGCCGGCACGTCGACCGTGTCGGCGCGAACGATCGTCGCCGTCGCAAGTTCGAGCCGCACGAGCGGCATCTGCAGTCCGCGCAGCGGGACGACGACCTCGATCTCGTCTTCCCTGGTCTCGCCTCCGGCCTCGAGCTCGGTGATCGCCTCGCCCAGCCGCTCGCCGTCGAGCGAGAAGTCCGTGGAGTCCGTCCACAGACGGCACAGGAAGACGGTTCCGGCAAGCTCGGCGCGCTTGCGGGCATCCGGCGGAACCTGGATCCCGAACTCCTCGAGGTATGGGCCTGCGAGCTCGGCGGATTCGATCGCCGCGCATGCGGACCCGAACGAGTCGAGCTCCAGCAGCGCCGGGGCGTGGTCGCGGACGAAGCGCTCGGTCAGCGGGACGTACCGAGGGAGAGGCGAGCCGTTGCCCGACTCCTGCACGTCGTAGGGAATCTCGTGGCCAGCCGCCACCAGCTCGCGGAAGCGCTTCGCGGCGTCCCCGGCCATCGTCCGCAGAGCCTCTCGAGCAACCAGGTCGCGCATGCCCGACCGTTTCTGCCGCGCAAGCGCGCTTCCTCCCGTGCAGGAACGCTTGCAGCGCCCCCACGCCCACCGCCACTGGGCCGAAGGATCCGCCTATGGCCGGCGATATTCGGCCCACCGCAAGCGGACGGGGGCGGAACGCGAGCGGACCGGGGCGCACCCCAGCTAAGCGGCGACCGGCTCGCGCTGCTCGGCGGCGGGCTGCCCATCGAGCAGCCAGCGCCGGCCGTAGGCGCGCATATCCTCGATCAGCGGCACCAGGGCGCAACCCTTCTCGGTCAGGCGGTACTCAACCCTCGGCGGGACCTCGGGATAGGTGCGCCGCTCAACGATCCCGTGCTCCTCAAGTGCCCGCAGACGCAGCGAGAGGGTGCGCGGGCTGATCCCTTCCAGCGAGCGCTCCAGCTCGCAGAAGCGCCGGCTTCCGTCGGCCAGATCGCGAATCAACAGGAGGGTCCACTTGCCGGAGATGATCTCCGCGCAAGAACCAACTGGACAGGGATTCTCAGTCATTTCGTTGGCGATCGAGCCGGGGGGTGGGTCCGTCGTCAGCCCTGACCGCCAAGGCCGAGTATAGCTCAATGCTTTACGAACTGAAGTGAGTTCTCGGGGTCCTCGCCGTCGCCCCCGAGAGTGCCGCCCAGCTGCTCGATACCGCTCGCCCGCTGGCCGTGAGCGGCGAGCATCAGCTTGAAGTCGTGGGAGCTGGAGGCGACCTCGAAGGCGATCTTCTCGCTGATGTTGCCGGCGACGACGTGCTTCAGCAGGGCCTGGTCGAAGGTCTGCATCCCGTAGTAGGAGCCCTCGGAGATCACCTCGGTCACCCGACCGGTCTCCTGTGGATTGAGGATCAGGTCCTGCACTCGGCCGGTGACCACCATCACCTCGCAAACGGCGACACGCCCGTGGCCGTCGACGCGCGGCACGAGCCGCTGCGAGACCGCCCCACGGAGCGTCGAGGCGAGCATCACCCGCGCCTGCTGCTGGAGGTGCGGAGGGAAGAAGTCGACGATCCGGTCGATCGTCTCGGTGGCGTCGAGGGTGTGGAGCGTGGACAGCACCAGGTGCCCCGTCTCGGCGGCCGCGAGCGCCGTACGGACCGTCTCCTCGTCGCGCATCTCGCCGATCAGGATCACGTCGGGGTCCTGGCGCAGCACCCGGCGCATCGCCCTGGCGAAGCTCTCCGTGTCCTGGCCGACCTCGCGCTGGTTGATGATCGAGAGCTTGTCCCGGTGCAGGTACTCGATCGGGTCCTCGAGCGTGACGACGTGGCGCGATCGGCTCGAGTTGATGTGGTCGATCATCGCCGCCAGCGTCGTCGACTTGCCCGAGCCGGTCGTTCCCGTGAGCAGGATGATCCCGCGCGGCTGCTCGGCCAGCTCGCGGATCACCTCGGGCAGCCCGAGGTCGTCGATCGTACGCACCTGGAAGGGAATCGCACGGCAGGCGATCGAGACGTAACCGCGCTGGCGAAAGGCGTTGACTCGGAAGCGCGACACCCCGCGAATCTCATACGAGAAGTCGGCCTCGCCCTCGTTGGCGAACTCCTCGAGCAGCTGGTCGTCGGTGAGGATGTGCTCGAGCGCGGCGTGAGCGTCCTCCTCGGTCAGCGGCTGAGCGCCGTCAATCGGGCGCAGGGCGCCGTGGACGCGCGCCATCGGTGGCGAGGCCACCTTGACGTGCAGGTCCGAGCCTTCCCGCTCGACCACGTAGCGCAGCGCAGCGTCAATGTCGAACGCCATCACCCTCGCTTATCGGGCGCGCGGCGACCTCGCTTGAGCCCGGCGGACGCCGGCGCTCAGAACGACTACGCAGCGACTTCCTTGCGGGCGTTGCGCACGGCGCCGATCGATGTGTGGGCGGCTCTGGCGATCTCGCCCTCGGTGCGCTCCGGGTCGCGGGCGATCTCGAACTTGACCACCGCCTGGGAGCGCAACTTCGCACGAGCCACGATGCCGACTTCGCCGGCCTCCTCGAGGGCGGCGTCGATCGCCCGCTCGCGCCGACAGACCAGGCAGTAGTGATGACCGTCTGCGTCGCGGACCCAGTGCGGGGGCGCGGTGCCCTCGCCCAGGCCGTTCGTCCATGTGCTGGTCATCTCGCAGCGGGCGCAGGTCCACTGCGCCGGGCGAGGGTTGATTGCGGTTGCGGTGGGGATGAGGTACCTCCGTTCTTGATTGACCTGTCTGGCGGCTTCTGAGCGGTAAGAGCCAAGCTCAGCGTGGGAAGCAGGGAGCGTGGCGTCTACTGCACGCGAGCGACCGATGACCGCGCTGAGCGCTGGCTATGGCCGCTCAGGCAACTTCTCGAAGCTTCTGTGCCTCAGCCAGTGACTGGAGCTTCTTCAGCGACTGGTTCTCGATCTGGCGGATTCGCTCTCGGGTGACGTTGAATGTCCGCCCGACCTCGTCCAGGGTGCGCGGGTGCTCGCCACCCAGTCCGTAGCGAAGCTCGAGCACGCGCCGCTCCCGGTAGGAGAGGTTCTCGAGCGCCTCGCGCAGCGCCTCCTTGGTGAGCAGGTCGGCGGCGCGCTCGAACGGCGACTCGGCCTTCTCGTCGGCGATGAACTGGCCGAACTCGGACTCCTCCTCGTCGCCGACCGGCTTCTCCAGCGAGACCGGGGCCTGCGCCGAGCGCTTGATCTGATCGACCTCCTCGGGATCGATCCCCGTGACCTCGGCGATCTCCTCTGGCGTCGGCTCACGGCCGAGCTCGGTGACCAGCTTGCGCTCCGCGCGGCCGATCTTGTTCAGCTTCTCGACCACGTGGACCGGAATCCGGATCGTGCGCGCCTTGTCCGCCAGCGCCCGGGCAATCGCCTGGCGGATCCACCAGGTGGCGTAGGTCGAGAACTTGAACCCCTTGCGGTAGTCGAACTTCTCGGCCGCGCGCACCAGGCCGAGCGTCCCCTCCTGGATCAGGTCGAGGAAGGGCAGGCCCTGGTTGCGATAGTTCTTGGCGATCGAGACGACCAGGCGCAGGTTCGACTCGACCATCTTCTGCTTCGCGTCGAGGTCGCCGCGCTCGATCCGCTTCGCAAGCTCCACCTCCTCCTGCGCGGTCAGCAGGCGCACCTTGCCGATGTCCTTGAGGAAGAGCTGCAGGGAGTCGGTAGTCATGTCCGGCTTCAGGTCGAGCGCCGTGGGCTTGCGGCGCTTGCCGCGCTTGTCGGACTCCGCATCGGCCGCGGGCGCGGCGGCCTGCGCAGGATCGACGTCCTCGACCAGCTCGACACCCTGGCGCTCGAGGTACGCGTAGAGCTCCTCGATGTCGGACTCGTCCAGGTCGACCTCGGACACGGCGGTGGCGACCTCGCCGTACGAGATCACGCCATCCTGCTGGCCCTTGACGACAAGGCCCTTCACCTCGTCAAGTTCTTGAATCTCCGCAACTAGCATTCGTTCGCTCTCGTCTTCCTTCACTTACGGTCTTGAATCTGCTCGGCTCTGTCTCCTACCGACCCTAGCCCCTACCCCCTATATCAGGGCGCCTGAGCTCACTCCGGGAGTCGCATGCGTCCGGCGCTGTCGCCTCGAAACCCGATAAGCGGACAAAAACGCGGACCGGGGGCCGATCCGCGCGCCCCTCAGCGGGATACCCATTCCCGGTGCGAGGGCTTGTCAAACGTCTGTTCGCATCGTAACCGCTATATTTTCTGAAGTCAAGTTCTGAAATCAAGGTATTTCCGCCAGTTCTGAGCGGGAAACTCGCTTTGTGCACCGAACCTGGCATGCCGAAGCAGGCTCGGAGGCCGGGCTGCCCAGTCAAAGAAACACGCATGGGGGCCCGGAGTTACGGAGCTCGGGCGGTTCACGCATGCGTCCGTCGAGCGCGATGGAATAGAGGCTATATGGTCGACGAGCAGACCCAGCCCGAGGCCGAGGGGACCCATGAGGATGCCGACGATCAGGGCGGCGTGTTCGGCAAACTCCCCGGCACACGCCCGGGGGTGCGAAGCCCCCGGCGCGGCCGGCAGTCTCGACCCGCCGGGCAGCCGAAGCCGAGCGCCGCGCGAGCGACCCCGAGTCGCCCGTCTGCCCGGCCACCCGCGCCCTCCCCGGGAGCGGAGCCCGAAACCCCCCCGGCTGCCGGGACCGAGCACGGCGGCGTCGAGGACCTCGCATGGGCGGGGATCGCGGTGGCTGCAGAGGCGGCGACGCTCGGCGTACGGCTTTTGAGCCGCGCCGTGGAGGCGGTGCGCAAGCCCCCGGACCGCCGGTGACGCCGGCTGCCCTCGACCTGGCGGAACGGCGTTGACCGTCACCGCGAGGCCTTGGTCGCGCCGGATCGAGGTCTCACGCCGGGCCTGGCTCGCCCGCTACCTACGCGCGTTCTGGCACCGCGCCTACCAGGAGAACATCACCGGGCTAGCGGGGATGGTCGCTTACAACCTGGTCCTCGTGCTGTTCCCGTTCGCGCTCCTTGCGCTGTTCATCTTCGGGCGCGTGATTCAGAGCCCCAGCGTCGAGGAGAGCGTGGTCAACGACCTCCAACGCCTGTTCCCCGCGGTCGAGCTGACGACCCTCAAGAGCACCCTGGACCACATCCGCGACAGCTCGACAACGATCGGGCTCGCGGCGGCGATCGGTGCGGTCTGGATCGGGACCTCGTTCTGGGGCGCGATGGACACAGCCTTCTGCCGCATTTATCACGTCCAGTGCCGGGGTTGGCTCGAGCAGAAGCGCTTCGCGATCGTGATGCTGCTGGTGGTGACCCTGTTCCTCGCGGCGAGTGTCGTCGTCCCCACCCTGGAGGGCGTGCTCGTCTCCAGCGCCGCCGACCTTCCGCTCGGGCTATCTCATATCAAGGGGATCGCCAGCGTGCTGCTCCTGCTGGCTGCCCTAACGGGAACGTTCCTGCTCTGCAGCGTGATCTACTATTCCGTCCCCAAGGGGCACGTGCCATGGCACGGAGTGTGGCCCGGCGCGCTGTTCGTGACCGTGACCACGGGTATCGCCAACGCCGTCTATCCGTTGTACCTCACGCAGGTCTCCAGCGTCGGCGAGGTGGGCGGAACGATCGGTTTCATTCTCGTCGCCCTGGTCTGGTTCTACCTGGTCAGCCTCTCGCTGATGGCGGGGGCGGTGATCAACGCGCTCCGCTACGAGCTCCGCGACACAGGGACGATGAAGATCGGCCCAAGCTAGCCGTAACGCCCGCCGGTCACCTCTCTGAGCTTTGGGCGATCGTGGCGCGCTTGCACTTTCCGCACGGTGCCGGAGCGCGAGCGCATCACAAGCGACTCCGTCGTCGCGTGGCCGTCGCCCAGGTAACGAACGCCCTGCAGGAGGTCGCCGTCGGTGACCCCGGTTGCGGCAAAGAAGACGTTGTTGCCGGCGACCAGTCGATCGGCGTCGAGCACCTCGTCGAGCACGTAGCCGGCGTCGACCGCGGCCTGGCGCTCGGAGTCGTCGCGGGGCCACAGCCTGCCGAGCAGCTGGCCGCCCAGGCACTTGATCGCCCCGGCCGACAGCACGCCCTCCGGCGTGCCGCCGATGCCCCACAGCAGGTCGACCCCCGTTCCCTGGCTGACTGCGAGCAGGGCCGCCGCGACGTCACCGTCCGTAATGAAGCGGATCCGCCCCCCCGCCTCGCGGACCCGCTTTACGGTGTCCTCGTGGCGGGGGCGGGCGAGCATGATCACGGTGACGTCGCCCACCTCGACCCGCCTGCGCTCCGCGACCCGCCTCATCACCTCGGCCAGCGGGTCGGTAAGACTCAGGCAGTCGGCGATCTTGGGGCCGCCTGCGATCTTCTCCATGTAGACGCAGGGGCCTGGGTCGAACATCGTCCCCCGTTCCGACAGCGCGATCACCGCGAGCGCTGCGGGCTGGCCCTGGGCAGTGAGCCGGGTGCCCTCGAGCGGATCCACGGCGATGTCCACTTCCGGCGGGCTGCCGTCGCCAATCCGCTCGCCGTTGTAGAGCATCGGCGCCTCGTCCTTCTCGCCCTCGCCGATCACGACGACGCCGTCCATCGGCACCGTGTCGAGCATCAGCCGCATCGCGTCGACGGCCGCCTGGTCGGCCGCCTCCTTCTCCCCGCGGCCCACCCAACGGGCGGCGGCGAGCGCCGCTGCCTCGGTAACGCGGACCAGCTCGAGGGCGAGGTTGCGGTCGGGCCTGGTGCCCGAGCGCACGTCGTGCGAGATGACGCCTGAAGC
>VAYK01000185.1 GCA_005884985.1 Actinomycetota bacterium
TCGACCGGAGCGTCCGCGAAGATCGCGACGCCGAGCGCTTCCTGCGCCTGGCGCACCGCCAACTCGGCCGCGTGGATCAGCCCCTCCGAGGTCGCCAGCTCCTGGGACGAGCGCACGTGATTGAGGCGGCTGCCCTGTCCGGCCTCCAGGCGGGTGCGCGAGTAGTCGGCGAGGGCCTGGGCCGTGTCCCGGTTGCGCACCGCGATGTCCCGCTGATGCTCGGCGGCGATCACGGCCAGATAGGCCTGGGCGGCGGTGAGGGCCACCTGACGCCGGACCTCTTCGGCGGAGATCCTCGCGATCCCCACCTGATCGCCGGCCTGGATCTTCGCGGCCCACCGCTCCGCAGCCAGGAACGCGTAGGACGCCGTCCCCGCGAAGGCCGACTGGGTGCGCGGCTGGGTGATGTTGCCGCCAAACCCGCGGGCGGCGTCGAGGATCGTCGTGCTCACGTCGCCGTAGAGCGAGGGGTGAAACACCGACTTCGCCTGGTCGAGGAGGGCCTCCGCGCGCAGGATCGCCTGCGCCGCTTCTCCCACCGTCGGGTTGCGCTCGGTCGCCCTCCTCACCGCGTCCGGGAACGTCACGCGCTCCAGCGCGGGCTCGCTCTGGGCCGCCGCGGAGACGGCGCAGGCGAGGGCCACCACCACGACGAGTGCCGCCCAGGGCCGCTCAAACATGGGCCGTTCCCTCGGCCGCCGCCACCGGCGCATCCTCGTCGCTCTCCCGGCGCACCTTGCCCGGGGCCAGGGTGCGGATCACGGCGTAGAGCACGGGGATGAAGATGACGGAAAGGAACGTCGAGGCGAGCATGCCGCCCGCCACGGACGTGCCGACGGAGTTGCGTGCCCCCGCTCCCGCGCCCGTGGCCAGGGCCAGGGGGAGGACGCCCAGGATGAAGGCGAAGGAAGTCATCAGGATGGGACGCAACCGGATGCGGCCCGCCTCCACCGCCGCGTCGACGATCGACAGGCCGCGCTCGCGGAGCTGCTCCGCGAACTCGACGATCAGGATCGAGTTCTTGGCCGCGAGGCCGATGAGCAGGACGAGGCCGACCTGGCAGAAGACGTCGTTGGCGAGGCCGCGGAGCCACTGGGCGCCGAGCCCGCCGATGACGGCCAGGGGCACGCCCAGCAGGATGATGAAGGGAAGCACCCAGCTCTCGTTGATCTCCTCGAGCGACTGGCCGGCCCAGGCGAAGTCGAATCCGGGCGGCAGGCTCTCGCGCGAGAGCTGCTCCATGGCCTGGAGGGCCTGGCCCGAGCTCACTCCGGGAGCGGCCGCGCCGTTGATCTCCGCGGAGCGGAACAGGTTGAAGTGGCTGATGACCTGGGGGGCCGTGGTCTCGCTCACCTTTACCACGCTGTCCAGGGACACCATGGCCCCGTTCGAGGCCCGGGCGTAGAGCTGGCGCAGGGACCTCGGATCCGCGCGGTACTGCTCGTCGGCCTGCACGTAGACGCGGTAGGCGCGGTTGTTGAAATCGAAGTCGTTCACGTAGGCCGAGCCCAGGAACACCTGGAGGGCGTCGGTGACCTCGTGGAGCGGCAGGCTGAGGCTGCGGGCCCGGTCGCGATCGATGTCGACCACGAGCTGGGGGTCGTTGGCGCGGAAGCTCGAGAAGAGCCCGACCACGCGGCCGCTCTGGTTCGCGCGGCCCGTGAGTCCGGCGATGGCGTCGGTGAGGCCCGAGATGTCTCCTCCCGTCTGGTCGAGGAGCTCGTATTGGAAGCCGCCGAAGACGGAGAGGCCCTGGATGCCGGGGGGGGCGAACGGGATCACGAGAGCCCCCGGGATGCCCATCATGGGGCCACGGACCCGCCCCAGCACCGCCGTCAGGGAGTGGCTCTTTCCCTTCCGCTCGTCGTAGCCCTTGAGCCTCGTGAAGATGAGGCCGTTGTTGGGGGCGGCGCCGCTGAAGCTGAACCCCGCCACCGAGAACGCGGCCGCGATGTCCGGATCCTTGAAGAGGATGCCCTCCACCTGCTTGCAGACGTCGGTCGTGTATCCGAGGGACGCGCCCGCGGGGGCCTGCACGATGGTGATGAAGTACCCCTCGTCCTCGTCCGGCACGAACGCGGAGGGCACGACCTTGACGATCCCCCACGTCCCGAGCAGGGCCAGCGCGAAGAGAGAGAGCATGAGGGGCCGCAGCCCGAGGGCACGCTTGAGCAACCGCACGTACCCGTTCGTGCCGCTCTCGATCACGCGGTTCACCTGCGTGAAGAACCGGCCGCGGGTGTGGCTCTGCCTGGCCAGGAGCAGGGCGGAGAGGGCCGGGGTGAAGGTCACGGCATTGAAGACGGACAGGACCACCGCGAAGGCGATGGTGAGGGAGAACTGCTGGTAGAGCCGGCCGGTGGTGCCGGGGAAGAAGGCCACCGGCACGAACACGGCCACCAGGACGAGGCCGATGACCACGACCGCTTCCAGCACCTCGCGCATGGCGTCGATGGCCGCCCGGTAGGAGCTCTTCTTCTCCTCGCGCATGTGGCGCTCGATGTTCTCGATCACCACGATCGCGTCGTCCACCACGATCCCCGTGGCCAGCACGATCCCGAACAGGGTGAGGGTGTTGATCGAGAAGCCGAAGAGCTTGACGAAGGCGAAGGTGCCCACCAGCGACACCGGGATGGTGATGGCGGGGATGAGGGTGGTGCGCCAGTTCTGGAGGAACAGGAAGATCACGAGGATGACCAGGACGATGGCCTCCACGAGGGTGACCAGCACCTCCTTGATCGACTCGCGGACGACGCCCACGTTGTCGAAGGCGAGCCGCCACTCCAGGCCGGGCGGGAAGCTCTTCTCCAGCCGCGCCATCTCCTTCATCACCCCCTGGAAGACCTCCAGCGCGTTCGCGGAGGGGAGGAGCTGGATGCCCATGCCCGAGGCTTCCAGTCCGGCGAAGCGGAGGTTCGCGGAGTAGGTCTCGGCTCCGAGCTCCACGCGGCCGACGTCGCGAACGCGCACCAGGGTGCCGTCGGAGCCCGTCTTCAGCACGACGTTCTCGAACTGGGCCGGCTCGGTCAGGCGGCCCAGCACGCGCACGCTCAGGGTGTAGTTCTGGCTCGCATTGGACGGGGCATCGCCGAGGGCGCCCGCCGCCACCTGCAGGTTCTGCTCGCGCAGCGCGCTCACCACGTCGCCCGCCGTGATGCCGCGGGCGGCCAGACGGGCGGGGTCGAGCCAGAGGCGCATGGCGTACTTGCGCTCGCCGAAGATGATCACGGTGCCGACGCCGGGGACGCGCTTGATGGCGTCGCGCACGTAGAGGTCCAGGTAGTTGCTGATGAACTGCGCGGTGTAGCGGTTTCCCTTGGAGAAGAACCCGAGGCCGCCCAGGAAGCCGGCCGTGTTCTTGGTGACGGTGACGCCGGTGGTGCGGACGTCGGCGGGCAGGCGACCCAGCTGCTGGTTGACGCGGTACTGGACGTCGACGGCGGCCAGGTCGGGGTCGCGGCCGACCTCGAAGTAGACGTTGATCGTGCTCACGCCACTGTTGGTGCTCGAGGACTGCATGTAGGTCATGCCCTCGACGCCGTTGATCACCTGCTCGAGGGGCGTGGTGACCGCGCTCTCCACGGCCTGGGCGTTCGCGCCCGTATAGAAGGAGGTGACGCTGACGGACGGGGGCGCCAGCGCGGGGTAGCGCGCGATGGGCAGCAGCGGGATGCACATCGCGCCGGCCAGTATGATGACGAGCGAGCACACGGTGGCGAGGATCGGGCGTCGGATGAAGACGTCGGAGAACAAGGCTACCGGCCCTTTCCGCCCTGGGCCGCGGGCGCGCTGGGGGCCGGCGGCGCGGCGGCGGCGCTGATCGTCACCGGCGCACCGTCCCGGATCTTCTGCACGCCGGAGACGATCAGCCTCTCGCCCGCCCTCAGTCCCGACTTCACGACGTAGTCGTTTCCGGCCAGGGGACCCGGTTCGACGGCGCGCTGGCGCGCCACCGTCGCTCCCCCCTCGCCCGTCTCGGCCACGTAGGCGAAGAACTGACCGTTGACGCGGTTCAGTGCCACTAGAGGGACGGTCAGGGCCGGCGCCTCCGTCCAGACGATCTGCGCGCGTACGAACTGCTCGGTGCGGAGGAAACCCGCCTTCTCGATGGCCGCCTTGGCCAGGACGGACTGCGTCGCGCCGTCGACGGAGGGCGCCACGAACGACACCTTCTCCGTCGACACGATGCGCCCGCGGTCGTCGACGAGATGTACGGGCAGGCCGACCCTCAGGTTCTGCGCTTCCTGTACGGGCACGTTGATGTAGACCTCGAGGCCGGCGGCCTGGTCGAGGGTGGTGAGCACGGACGAGCGGGTCACGCTGTCGCCGACGCGCACGGGGATGTCACCCACCACTCCCGCCGTCGGGGCCGTCACCTCGTGGTAGGCCAGGGTCACGCGCTGCTCGCGAATCTGCGCTTCCGTCGCCTTGAGCTGGGCCTCGCTCGTGGAGAGGCGCGTCTGGGCCTCCTCCATCTCCGCCTGGCTGGCCGCGCCGGCCTCGAGCAGCGTCTTCATGCGCGTGGCTTGCTGCCGCGCGTACTGCACGTCGGCCAGGCGAGCCGCCCGCTGCGACTCCAGGTTCGCGACCGCCGCCTGCTGCAGGCGGGGATCGATTTCCATCAGGGGCGTTCCCGCGCCCACCCGATCACCGGAGCGGGCCAGGATCCGGGTGATGAAGCCCTCGACCTGCGGCTGCACGGTCGTGGATCGCCGCGACTTCACCGTCCCCACGAACTCGGTCGTCTGCTCCACCGGACGCGGCGCGAGGGTCACCACCTCCACGGGCATGGCCGGAGGGGCGGGAGGCCCCCCTTGCGTGCCCTTGCCGCAGGCGGCGAGGGCCGCGACCGCACAGGAGGAGGCGACGAGGAGCCGGACGCGTCGTCGATGATTCATCTTAATGAGGTTCCGATGTGGTGGGCCGGTGGCGGCCGAGAGCGCTCAACGATACGCGTTCCCGGCCGAGTTGTACCGCCGGAGACAACGTTTTACGCTTCGACCGTCCCGATAGAGCTCTCGCCGCGGCTTGGCCCGGCCACCTTCTCGATCGGCTCAGGGGTTGAAGCGCAACGTGATGCCGAAGGTCCGGGGCTGGTTGGTCAGGTAGCCGATGCGGGCACGAGTTCCGCGTTCGCGGTCCAAGCTCAGGAAGGCCCGCTCGTCCGTGAGGTTGTTGGCGTAGAGGGCCACGTCCCACTTCTCCCGGCGGACGCCTACGCGGGCATTGACGAGGTCGTAGGCCGCCAGCTCGGGGTCGTAGGTGAAGACGCTCGCGTTGTACGGGAAGCCCGGCGTCGTGCTCCCGAACGGCGGCAGGCTCAAGGTCCCGAGGTCCTCGTCGCCGACCTGCGTGAACCGCGAGCCGATGTGCTGGAACGTGCCCGTCAGGTAGGCGAGGGAGCTCGGCCGGAGCTGCCATTGGTAGGTGGCCGCCGCCGCGAGCTGGAACCGGGGCACGGTGGGCAGCCGCCTCCCCTTCTCGATACCCGAAACGACGGTCACGACGCCCCTGGCGTCGGTCGAGGTGAGGGTCGACTGCAGCGTGGAGTCGTTGAAGCTCCCGGACACGGCAAAGTCGAAGTTGCGGTTGGGCACCACCTCGAGCTCCGCCTCCACGCCCTGGCTCCGGGCCTTGGGCACGTTGAACACGACGCGGGACGAGCAGGAGCCGGCGGTGACCGTCGCCTGGAGGTCCCGGATGTCCATGTAGAAGGCGGCCACGTTGAAGGACCCGCGGTTGCCGAAGATCCGGGACTTGGCGCCGACCTCGTAGTTCCAGGCCTTCTCGTCCTTCCAGGCCTCCTGACCGCCGAAGGTCACGAGGTCCTGGGGTGTGCACAGCGGAGCGTTGAGCGGGTCGTTGATGCCGCCGAGCCGGAAGCCCTTCGAGACCTGGGCGTTGAGCTTCGTCTTGTCGCTCACCTTGTAGGAGAAGATCAGGCGCGGGGCCACGCCGTTGGCCTTGGTGGTGCCCGGCTGCGACACCGGGTGCCCGTTGCCGTCGTCGCCGAAGAGGCCGTCGAAGACCTGGGCCTTGTCCTCGCTGAAGTGGTAGTAGCGCACGCCGCCGGTGATGCTGACCTCGTCGCTGAGGTCGTAGGTGCCCTCGCCGAAGGCCGCGACCTGGTCGAGCTTGTAGTGGAGGTCGGAGAAGAACAGGACGTCCTTGGGCGCAAGCTGCTCGTGCAAGTGGATGCCCGAGAGGTCCTCGAAGCCGGAGACCAGGAGGTTCTGGCCGTAGTCCCGCTTGAGGTGGCTGTAGAAGCCGCCCAGCACCCAGCGCACGCGACGCTGGCCGCCCGCCAGCCGCAGCTCCTGCGTCCACACCTTGGCCTTGGTGGCGTCGTCCAGGGGCGCGTTGAGCGTGTAGATCGGCGCGGGCAGGCCGATGCTGCCGCCCGTGATGCTCGCGGTGAGGGCGGTGGCGTCGCGCACGACCAGGATGTTACGGTCCGTATACGAGGTGATCGAGGTCAGGTCCACCTTGCCGAAGACGTACTTCACGTCGAGGTCGGCCAAGGCGAACTTGTCCGTGAAGGGCTCGCCGATCTGCGTGAACTGCCGCCGGTCGTCGAGCGTCACCGCCGGCCGCGTGGTCGTGAAGGGGTTGGCCAGGATGTTATAGACGTCGATCCGGTTCCAGCCGTCCATCTTGACCTTCTGATAGACGAACCGGGGCACGATGGTGAGGCGCTCGCTGGGAGCGATCTTCACCGCGAACCGTCCGCCCGTCCGGTAGCCGGTGTTGACGTCCTTCTTCACGCTGAGGTTGGGCTGCACGGCGTCCATGTAGCCGCCCACCCGGTCGTAGTACCCGATGGCGCGCAGGGCGGCCGTCTTGCCCAGCGGGGCGTTCACGCCCAGCTTGGCGTAGCCGCCCTGGCCGCCGTCGTGGATGGTGTTCCCGTCCAGCTCGCCGAACCACTTGGTCACGCCGATCTCGGGCGGGTTGCTGATGTAGCGCACCGTGCCCGACTCCGAGCCGGAGCCGAACAGGGTGCCCTGGGGGCCGCGCAACACCTCGACCCGGGAGAGGTCGAACAGGTCGAGGTCCGGAGTGAAGAGGGAGAGGGAGATGACGGAGTCGTCCAGATATGCGCCCACCTGCTCCTTCACTCCCGGCTGGTCGCGCACGATCTGGCCGGACGAGACGCCGCGCATGGCGACCTGGCTCTGGCCCGGCCCCAGGTTCTGCACGGTGAACCCGCCCACGTTGGCGGCCACGCCCTCGATGCCGTCCACGCAGCGCGCCCGCAATACCTGCTCGGTGGGCGCGGCGACGGAGAAGGGCACGTCCTCCACGTTCTGCTCGCGCCTCATGGCCGTGACCGTGACTTCCTCCTGCAACTGAGGCTCGAGCGCGAAGTCCGCCGCCACCGCCGCGCCGCCGTCGACCTTGAGCTCCTTGCGCGTCTGCCTTGCAAAGCCGCGGAGCGACACCGTCACCGTGTACGCGCCGGGGGGCACGTTCACGGAATAGCTTCCGTCGGCGGAAGAGGTCACGGTCTGGGTGGCGTTCGTGGACGCGTTCGTGATCGTGACGGTGGCCCCGGGGACCGCGGCGCCGGTGGCGTCGCGGACGACGCCGCTGAGGCGTCCGGTCGAGGGCTGGGAGTACGCTGGTGCGGCGCACCAGAGGACGGTCAGCGCGATGGACATCAGGAACCGGTTGCAGAAGGAAATCATGGAGGCCTCCTCGCTCGAAGTCCTAAGTACGGCGCGGACCCGGGTTTGTCAACTAGTGCACCTCGCGATGCTGCACCTCGCCCTTGGTGGCCAGGCTGAAGCGCGGCTCCGGTTTCGCGAGCCGTCCGCTCAGGAGGTCCGCGGCGTACTGGCCCACCGCGGGCCCATGCTTGAAGCCATGGCCGGATCCGCCGCCGACCAGGAGCACGTTCGCCCACCGCGGATGGCGGTCGATCAGGAAGTCACCGTTCGAGCTGTTCTCGTATTGGCACACGCGCGATTCCACCATCGGACGTGAGGCCAGCGCGGGGAACCGGCGCCTCAGGTACGCGCGGACGTCGTCGAGCGCGGCCGCGGTCGGCCGGCGGTCGCCCTCGTCGGGGTCGAACGGGACGCCGTGCGCGTCGTGGGCGATCTTGAAGCCGCGGCTCTCGAGGTCGGGAAAGCCGTAGTAGATGTCGCCTTCGTTGAAGTCGGCCCAGCCCGGCAGGTGGGAGGAGCCGAATCGGTCGTCGCCGCTCTCCGGAGCGAAGAAGAACACCTCCTGGCGCGTCGGGAAGATGCGGTTGCCGACGAGCGACGGGAAGACCTTCGGCAACCAGGGACCGCAGGCGAATACGAAGTGCTCGGCGCACCAGGTGTCGCCGGCGGTGGTGCGTACCCCTTCGAGGGCGGGGCCGTCGCCGGGAGGCCGCACGGCCGCGAGCCGGTACTCCGCGCCCGCGGCCACCAGCTCCTTCACGAGGGTCTGGATGGCGCGCCGGGCCATGAGGGCGCCCAGGTCCGGCTCGAACAGTCCCAGCTCGACGCCCTCCCATACGACCTGCGGGTACCGCCTTTGCAGCTCCGGGCGGTCGAGCAGGTCGAGGCGGAGCCGCAGGCGGCGATGGGCCTCGATGCTCTGATCGACGAAGGGCTCGCGCTTGCCGAAGAACATGAGCACCCCGATGGGGTGGAGGATGGGCAGGCCGGAGCGCGAAGAGAGCGAGCGCCAGCTCTCGAGCGAGTCCCACGCCATGCGCGTGTAGACATCGTCGGCGCCGTAGATGGTGCGCGTCAGCCGCGATTCGCCGCCGGAGGAG
>VAYK01000186.1 GCA_005884985.1 Actinomycetota bacterium
GGACGGAGGCTGAATGAGATATCTGGTTGTGAACGCGGACGATTTCGGCGCCTGCTCTGGGGTGAACCGGGGAATCGTGGAGGCCCACCAGCGGGGCATCGTCACCAGCGCCAGCCTGATGACCGGGATGCCGGGCAGCGAGGAGGCAGCCCGCTTGGCCGGCGAGTGCCCAACCCTCAGCGTAGGGCTCCACGCCTCCCTGCAGGACGAACGGTCGGAGCCGGACGCCGACCTTCGGAGCCCCGGCGCCAGCCGCGCGGCGCTGGAGGCGCAGCTGATGCGCTTCCGGGAGCTGCTGGGTCGCTGGCCGACACATCTGGACTCGCACCACCACGTCCATCCGCGCCCCTTCCTGCTGCCCCAGTTCCGGGAGCTGGCAAGCCGGTACGGGATCCCGCTGCGGGACTGCTCCGGAGTGCGCTACTGCTCCCGCTTCTACGGGCAATGGGCCGGGGAAAGCCATCCCGAGCAAGTGAGCGTGGCCGGCCTCATTCGGCTCCTCGGCACCGAGATCGGCGACGGCGTCACCGAGCTCGCCTGTCACCCTGGTAGTCCGGATCCCGCCCTGACCTCCTCCTACGTCATCGAGCGCAACCTGGAGCTGCGGACCTTGTGCGACGGGCGAGTGCGCCGCTTCCTCGAGCGGCGCGGGATTGCCCTGGTGGGTTTCGGAGAGGTGGGGCGCCTCCTAGGCCCACCGATGTGAGACAGCCACCATGACCACCGTTGTCATCTCCCCATATAGCGTGGCGAACAGGCCCGAGATCGGCGGTCACTTCTGGGTCTACCTGCAGTACGCCCACGGGCTTCGCCGGCTGGGGTGCGACGTCGTCTGGCTCGAGGCGCTCCGCCGCGACGACCCTCACCGCCCCACGTCCGCCATCCCGACCTTCTTTCGGCGCATGGAGCACTACGGGTTGGGCGGAAGGGCCATCCTCTACGAAACCGCCGCGTCGAACGGGGAGGACGGCGTCCGCTTCATCGGCGTGAGCCCTGCGAAGGCGGAAGCGCTGCTCTCCAGAGCCGACCTTCTCCTCAACTTCCACTACGCCATCGACCCACACGTGCTGGGCCGATTCCGGCGGACGGCACTCGTTGACATCGATCCAGGCCTGCTGCAGTTCTGGATCAGCAGCGGACAGCTCCGGGTGCCGCCCCACAACCTCTACCTGACGATCGGGGAGACCGTGGGCGCTCCGGGGGCCCGGATCCGCGACTGCGGCCTGCCCTGGATTCGCACCCGCTCGCCGGTCTGCCTCGACCTCTGGCCCTACGGTCACGATCCGGCCTGCCGGCGCTTCACCACCGTGTCCACCTGGCTGGGCGGGGAGTATGTGACCGAAGGCCAGGGCGAGGGCAAGCGGGTCCTCTACCAGAACGACAAGCGCGTCTCCTTCCTGAAGTTCGCCGAGCTCCCGGCAAGGACCTCCAGCGAGCTGGAGCTTGCGATCTATCTCAGGGATCGGCTCGATGCGGCGGACCGGGAGCTGCTCGAACAGAACGGATGGCGGATCCGCCACGCGCTGGAGGTCGCCCGCACTCCGGACAGGTACCGGGCCTATATCCAAGCCTCCCGGGGGGAGTTCAGCTGCGTGAAGCCCTCCTGCATCGAGTTCCAGAACGCCTGGGTGAGTGACCGGACCCTGTGCTATCTGGCCTCGGGCAAGCCGGTGGTGGTGCAGGACACCGGGCCCAGCTCCTTTCTCCCCAACGGGGAGGGCATGTTCCGCTTCTCCACCATCGATGAGGCGGCCGAGGCGCTGGCCGCCATCGACGAGCACTACGAACGGCATTGCCGCGCGGCCCGGGCGATCGCCGAGGCCTTCTTCGACTCCCAGACGGCGCTCTCCGACATGCTGAACCTGATCGACAGGACCCCGGACCGGGCGAGCGAACCGCCGGGGTGCCCCGAAAGCGCCCGCCACCGCGGCCGGTGAACACCGTAGCGCCAGAGGCCCCCGGGGGCGGCGGGCATGCCACCGCTATTCCGCACGCACGATCAGCCGGATCACGAGCTCTGAGGCGCAATCGACGACGATCAAACTTGTGCACCGGTCAGCAGGCTCTTTAAGTTCGACAACCACCATGGAGAACGACATGCAGATCACCAAGAACTCGATCGAGACCACGGCCGGACCCATTGAGTGGTTCACCGGCGCGGTGTATCTAGATGCCGTCGCGGCGCCGTCCGGGCCGTCCCGCCTGCAGGCGATCAGCGTCCACTTCACACCGGGGGCCCGAACGGCATGGCACAACCACCCCAACGGCCAGACCATCTATGTCACCGAGGGCACCGGCCTGTGTCAGCGCCGCGGCGGCCCGATCGAGGTCATCAACCCCGGTGACCGCGTGTTCTTCGAGCCCGGCGAGGACCACTGGCACGGCGCCGCCCCCGATCGGTTCATGACCCACCTCGCGATGCTCGACGTCGACGACGAAGGCAACGCCGCGACCTGGGGCGAGCACGTCACCGACGAGGACTACAACGCCGCACCGGCGTCGTAGCCGCCGAGCGAACGGCGCAACCACCCGAATAGTTGCTTGCTCATGCGCCTGAGAGGAGTCGAACCTCCACGAGCCTAAACAGCTCACAAGGCCCTCAACCTTGCGCGTCTACCAGTTCCGCCACAGGCGCGGGTGCGGGGATCGATTCTAGACGCCGGTTCGGGTCGCTTGCCTCCGTCCGCGAGACGAGGTACTCTACGAACATGTGTTCCCGTACGAAGCCGACCGGCGAAGGGTCGTCCGGGCGGAGGAGAGGTAGAGAGTGGACCTGACCAAGCGTCAGAAGGAGATCTTCGACTTCATCCGCCGCTACGGCACGAAGTACGGCTATCCGCCGACGGTCCGCGAGATCGGCAAGGCCGTCGGGCTGCATTCGTCCTCCACCGTGCACGCCCACCTCGCCAACCTGGAGAAGGTGGGGTTGCTGCGCCGCGACCCGACCAAGCCCCGGGCGATCGAGTTACTGGTCGACCGGGCGAAACGGGTGGTGCGCGGGTCCGGCCTGCCCGTGATCGGTCACGTGTCCGCCGGCGAGCCGATTCTCGCCGAGGAGAACATCGAGGAATACGTTCAGGTCCCGTCGGCGATCGGCGGCGAGGAGGGCGACTACATCCTGCAGGTGAAGGGCGACTCGATGCAGGACGCCGGCATCCTCGAGGGCGACTACGTGGTTGTGAGCCAGGTCGACGACGCCGACAACGGCGAGATCGTGGTAGCGCTGATCGAGGACGAGGCGACCGTGAAGCGCTTCTACCGCGAGAAGGACCGCGTCCGGCTGCAGCCGGCGAACAAGGCCTACAAGCCGATCCGCACCCGCGACGCGAAGCTCCTCGGCCGGGTGATCGGCGTCTTCAGGAGGGTTTGACGATGGCCGCGCTCGCCACCCGGGAGCATTCCACCGCCGAGCGATCGCAGCCAGCCCACGCCGCGTCAGGCGCTCCGTCGAGACTGTTCGAGCCGGGTGGCGCCACGCTCGAGGATGTCGTGCTGGGCGCCTGAGCGGACCTGGTCGCCGACGGGCGAGCCGAGTGTCCGGTCTGCGGCGGCTCGATCTCGGCCGATGGCGGTTGTCTCGGCTGCGGCTCGGAGCTCTCCTGAGCGCGGCTTGATCTGCTGCGCGGCTCCCGGTACGCCGCGGATCGCTGCGAGGTATGATGTCCGCAGGCCATGCGGTCGCGGGGGGTGATGCTCCTCGAGGAAAGTCCGGACACCACAGGGCAAGGACGGTCGGTAACGCCGACCCGGGGAAACCCGCGGGAAAGTGCCACAGAAACGACACGGCCGATGGCGCGGCCTCACGTGAGCCGCGCACAGGCAAAGGTGAAATGGTGCGGTAAGAGCGCACCGGCGCCACGGTGACGCGGCGCGTCAGGGCAAACCCCGTCCGGTGCAAGGCCAAGCAGGACCGACGACCCGGCCCGGCGAGGTCCAGGTAGGCCGCAGGGCCCCGGCGAACGGGGCCCTCCGGGGACGCAGTCCCCGGTGAGACAGATGACTGCACACGACAGAATCCGGCTTAAAGCCTGCTAAGGGAAGGCCCCGCTAAGGCGGGGCTTTCCTATAGCGCCAGTCGTTGGGGGGCCATAGATGAGCGGCTTCGCGAAGGTGGACTTGGAGTAACAAACCGGGGAGACTCCGTGACCGGACACCATGGAGGCTCCGTCGTTCACGAATCTGCTCGCGGTCGCCGCGATCGCGTTCGGGGCGCCGTTCCTGCTCGGGCTGGCTCCCCGCCTCAGGCTGCCCTCGATCGTGCTCGAGATCGTCGCCGGAATCGTCGTCGGCCCGGCCGGGTTCGGCTGGGTCGATGTCGATCAGACGATCAGCGTGCTGTCGGTGCTGGGGCTGGCATTCCTGCTCTTCCTCGCGGGGCTCGAGATCGACTTCGACCGCCTGCGGGGACGGCTGCTGAGGCTGGCCGCGGGCGGGTACGTGATCTCGTTCGCGATCGCGGTGGTCGTGGCCCTGGTGCTGAAGGCAGCCGGGCTCGTCGAGACTCCACTCCTGATCGCGATCATCCTCTGCGCCACCTCGCTCGGGGTGATCATCCCGGTGCTCAAGGACTCCGGCCAGATCTCATCGAAGTTCGGACAGCTCGTCCTCGCGGCTGGCTCGATCGCCGATTTCGGAGCGGTCATCCTGCTGTCGATCTTCTTCTCAGGCGAGGGCGGCGTTGGCTCCACTCTGTTCCTGATCGCCAGCTTGGTCCTGCTGGCAGTGGTGATCTTCTTCGCCACCCGCAGCGCCGAGCACTCGATGCGGATCTCGGCCGATCTGCTGCGGCTTCAGAACACCACCGCGCAGATCCGCGTTCGCGGCGCGCTCGTGCTGCTGGTGGGGTTCGCGGCCGCCGCCGAGGGACTCGGCCTCGAGGTGATCCTCGGCACCTTCATGGCGGGCGCGCTCCTGACCCTGCTGGACCGCGACGAGATGATGAGCCATCCCGACTTCCGGCCGAAGCTGAACGCGATCGGGTTTGGCTTTTTCATCCCGGTCTTCTTCGTCACCAGCGGGCTGCGCTTCGATCTCGACGCTCTGGTCGCCAGCACCTCGGCGCTGATCATGGTCCCGATCTTTCTCACCGCGCTAGTCGTGGTCAGGGGGTTACCCGCGATCATCTATCGCGGCTTCCTCCCCGCCGGACAGGCCCCGGTGGCGGGCCTGCTCCAGGCGACGTCGCTGCCGTTCATCGTCGCCGCGACGGCGATTGGGGCGAACCTCGGGCTCGTGGACGAGGCCGAGAGCGCGGCGCTGATTGCCGCCGGCCTGCTCTCGGTGATGATCTTCCCGCTCGCCGGGTTGACCCTTCTGCGGCGGGCCGGGATGGCTGCCAACAGCGGAGCGGCGGCGACGATGCCCGCTGGGCCCGATGACACCCCTCAGATGGCGATGTAGCGGGACATTCAGGGCCTCGATCCGCATCTGAGCGGAACATGGGCGGTCCTCGGCATTAGCGGACGCTCACAAAACACAAACTTCGGTCTCACGCTCTGTTAGGATGCCGCAACCTTCCGGCTGAGTCCCCGCCACATATCCGCGGGGATCGGGGGACCCAGTTACTGGGGCGAATCGCAGGCAAGAGCCGCGTAGCGCCATCTCTTTCGGCGCGAGCCCGTCAGCTAACCCCGTAAGCGACCGAAAGAGCCCATGTACGAAGGCACCGCCCGTCGACGGGTGGAAACCGAATATGGCAGGCGGCAACCGGCGCCACGAGCGGGGCGGCGGGTCAGAGATCGACCGCTGCGGCGCCCGGACCGGATCGCCTTCTGGGCTGTTGCGATGGCCGTGGTCGCGATGGTCGCTGCCGCCACCAGCGCCCACGCCGGCTCGGGCGGCACAGGGTCCTCGGGGGGCAGCGGCGGCTCCGGCCGTTGCGCGGGTTTGCAGTTCGGCGCCCGCGCGCTCAACCTCGGCGATTGCGGAGGCGACGTCAAGACGCTCCACTGGCTCCTGAAGGCGAAGTCCTACGGCGTGCCCCTGGGCAAGGATTTCGACAACCCCACCGACAACTCGGTGCGGAGCTTCCAGGAGCGCCACCGCCTCCACGCCGACGGCGTGGTGGGCGACCGGACGCG
>VAYK01000187.1 GCA_005884985.1 Actinomycetota bacterium
CTCGAACAGGCCCATGCAGTTGAAGACACCCTCAGCGCCGTCGGCCGCCTTGCGGATTGACTCCGGCTGGGTGACGTCGCCGGGGGCCAACTCGACCCCAGCCGGCAGTAGCTCGCGGGCCTTTGCCTGGTCGCGCACGAGCGCCACGACCTCGTCGCCGCGGTTGGCCAGCCGCCGGGCGACGGCGTTGCCGATCTTGCCCGTGGCGCCGGTGACGAGGAACTTCATCGGCGCGCCAGCCTACCCGGTTCATACACTGGCGCGCATGCCCCGTTTCCGCGACCCGCCCGACCCCCTGTTCCAGCGTCTGAACGCCTCGATCGGCTTCGACCGGCGCCTGGCCCCGTACGACGTCCAGCAGTCGAGGGCGCACGCACGCGCCCTGCGTGCGGCGGGGATTCTCGACAGCGAGGAGCTGGCGCGGATGGAGCAGGGCCTCGACACCGTGGCGGACGAGCTCGAGGGCGGCTCCTTCCCGATCGCCGACGCGGAGGAGGACATCCACGTGGCGATCGAGCGGCGTCTGACCGAGATCGTCGGGCCGCTCGGAGGCAAGCTCCATACGGGCCGCTCGCGCAACGACCAGGTGGCGACCGACGTCGCCCTCTACGTGCGCGACCACGCGGCGCTGGCGAGGCAGCTCGCCGGGTCGCTGATGGCGCGCCTGCTGGAGCTGGCCGAGCGCCACGCCGCCTGGCCGATGCCGGGCTACACGCATCTGCAGCGCGCGCAGCCCGTCTATCTGGGGCACCACCTGCTCGCCTACTTCTGGATGCTGAGGCGCGACGCGAGCCGGTTCGCCCAGGTCGGCGAATCCGCCGGTGAGCTGCCGCTCGGCGCGGGCGCGCTGGCTGGCGTCAACTGGGACCTCGATCGTCAGGAAGTCGCCCGTGAGCTGGGCTTCGACTCGCTGGCGCCCAACTCGATCGACGCGGTCTCCAACCGCGACTTCGTGCTCGACTATCTCTCCGCGGCATCGATCTGCGCGATGCACCTGTCGCGCCTCGGAGCCGAGATCGTCCTCTGGTCGAGCGACGAGTTCTCCTTCTGTGAGGTGGCCGAGGACTTCTCCTCAGGATCGAGCATCATGCCCCAGAAGAAGAACCCCGACGCGGCCGAGCTGCTCCGAGCCAAGGCCCCCCGGATCGCCTCGGGCTTCCTGACCCTCGCCGGGGTCATGCACGGGCTGCCGCTCGCCTACTCCAAGGACCTGCAGGAGGATAAGGAGGCTCTATTCGACGCCGTCGACAGCCTCGAGCTGTGCCTCGAGGCGGCGGAGCGGATGCTCGGGGGTCTGAGCTTCCATCGCGAGCGCCTCGCCGAGGCGGCCGCCGACGAGTTCGGAGCCGCGACGGACATCGCCGACCTGTTGGTCCGCAAGGGGATGCCGTTCAGAGAGGCCCACGGCGTGGTCGGCGGGCTGGTGCGCGAGGCGCTCGATCAGGGCAAGGCGCTGTCTGAGCTCACGCCAGCGGAGCTGAGTCGCCACTCGCACCTGCTCGACGACTCCTACTACGAGGTGCTGCGCGCGGGCCAGTGGCTGGAGTCAAAGGGCTCGGTTGGCGGCACCGCATCGGCGCGGCTCGCCGAGCAGCTCGACGCGGCCAGGGTCGCCCTCGAGGAGGTCCGGCGATGAGCACACGCCTGGTCTCCCCGAGCCGGCTCGAAGTCGGGTTCTTCGATCGCTCGGTGCACGACGTCGCTCACGACCTGATCGGCTGCGCGCTGCTTCACGATGGAGTCGGCGGGGTGATCGTCGAAGCGGAGAGTTACGAGCGCGACGATCCCGCCTGCCACGCGTACGCTGGACTGACCGGGCGAACCGCGCCGTTGTTCGGACCGCCGGGGCATGCCTACGTCTACCTCTCCTACGGAGTCCACTCCTGCCTCAACTTCGTCTGCGAGCCCGAGGGTGAGGCGGCCGCGGTGCTGATCAGGGCGCTGGAGCCGCGTTGGGGGGTCGAGGAGATGTCCCGGCGGCGGGGCCGCGATCACGCGCGCGAGCTCTGCTCGGGCCCCGGCAAGCTGACCGAGGCGCTGGGGATCGGGCTTCAGATGAACCAGGCGCCGCTCGCCGAGCCCCCCTTCGAGCTCCGCGACCGCGACGACGGCTGGCGCGACGTCAGGGTGGCGACCGGGCCGCGAATCGGCATCACCCGCGCCGCCGAGCTTCCCTGGCGCTTCTGCGCGGCGGGCAGCGAGTACCTGTCGCGGCCGCTGCGCTAGCTGGGTGCCGCGGCTAGCCGGGGACCCCGCCGCTGCCGGTGCCGCCGCCCGTGCCGCCACCGCCACCGGTTGACGGAGGCGGCTGGCTCGGCGCCTGCCCGTGCTGCCCCTGCGTCCCCTGGCCCTGCGGCTGCGAGGGCTGCCTCGGCGCCGGGCTCGAAGGGGCGGGAACGGCCGGCGACGTCGTGGTCGGGGCCCCGCTGGTGGACGTGCCGGACGTGCTCGGCTTCTTTCCGGGCTTCTCGACGGCCTTCAACCGCTCGACGGCGGTGATGACGTCGTTGAAGATCAGGGCCGGGATCGTGCCGCCGTCGACAGGGGCGCCGCCGTACTCGGTCAGCATTGGCCGCACCGAGTTCGCGTGCCCGACCCATACGGCCACGGTCACATCCTGGTTGGCGCCCACGAACCAGGCGTCCCCGTTGTTCTCGGTCGTGCCCGTCTTGCCCCATTCGCTGGAGTCGCCTGTGTAGGCGTTCCTTCCCGTTCCCGAGGTCACCACGGTGTGGAGGATCGTTCTCGCGGTCGCGGCGACGTCAGGTGGTACCTCCTGTTTGGTCTCCACCTTGTCCTGTCCCGGGTCGCCGCTGTTGGTATCGACCAGGTTGCCGCCGGGGTCCTGGACCTTCTGAATCGCGATCGGGCCGTTGGGAGAGTCCGCCATCGTGCCGCTGACGATCTGGCCGTTGTGCTGGAGGGTCTGGTAGGCGTGGGCCATATCCAGCGGGGTGACGCCGGTGCGGAGACCGCCGAGGACCAGGGCCGGGTTGTAGGGCTCGAAGGGCCCGGCATTGACCGAGTACTGGACGTCTGGGGTGGAGAGGTCGGTTTGGATCCCCATCTTGTTCGCCGTCTGGGCAACGTTCGCCGGCCCCACCTGGGTGCCGAGCTGGGAGTAGACCGAGTTGTCGGAGTAGGTGGTCGCTGTTGCGATCGAGGCGGACCCCAGATACTGGTCGTTGTAGTTGTGGACGGGGAAGATCTCGGGGACGATCTTCTCGCCGCCGCCCTTCTTCTTGACCTTGGCCTTGAACGGGATCCGCTGCGGGGCCGAGGTGAAGACCTGGTCGGGCGAGCGCCCCTGCTCGAGCGCTGTCACCAGGGTGAAGGGCTTGAACGCGGATCCTGGCTGCCGCTGGCCCTGGGTGGCGAGGTTGAACGGCTGCGTCCGGTAGTCATAGCCGCCGACCATCGCCTCGACGCCGCCGGTGACGTTGTTGAGCACGACGACGGCCGAGTTCAGGCCGACGCCAGCGGCGCGGTCGGAGGCGATCTGCTGCACCTGGTCTTGGAGCGAGAGGTCGAGGGTCGAGGTGACCTGGAGGCCGCCGCCGAACGCCTCGCCGGCGCCGTACTTGTCGACCAGCTGCTGGCGCAGCCAGGAGGTGAAGTAGGGGGCCCTCGAGTCCTCGACTGGCGTCCTGATCCTGGAGGGAGCGGGCAGGTTCTGCTGTGAGTACTGCTGGTACTCGTCCTGCGTGATGTAGCCCTGGTTGGCCATGTTCTGGAGGACCAGATTGCGTCGCGCCGTCGCGGCACCAGGAGCGATCTTGGGGTCGTAGCCGCTGGGGTTCGAGATCAGGCCGGCGAGCATCGCCGCCTCCCAGGGGAGCAGCTGCGACGCGCAGCGGGGAGCTCCGCCCACGCCGCAGCCGGGGTGATTCCATCCGAAGTAGGTCCTCGCCGCCGCCTCGATCCCGTACGCCCCCTCGCCGAAGTAGATCTCGTTCAGGTACTCCGTGAGGATCTTGTCCTTGTCCCAGTGGCGCTCGAGCTGGTACGCGAGGGCAGCCTCGCGCAGCTTCTCGAACACCGTGCGGCTGCCTTGAGCGCGCAGCGCGTTCTTGACGAACTGCTGGGTGATCGTCGACGCGCCCTGGGTGGCGCCCTGATGAAGCAGGTCCTGGAGAACTGCCCGCCCGATGCCCTGGTAGTCGATACCGCGGTGCTCGTAGAAGCGCTGGTCCTCGATCGAGACCGTGGCCTCCTTCATCACCGGGGCGATGTCCGCCGAGCCGACCAGGATTCGCCCCTGGTTGTTGGTCAGGGTCGCGATCTTCTGCCCGTTGACGTCTAAGACCACCGAGTTCTGAGCGTGCTCGAACTGGGCACGGTTCTCGAGCTGGGGCAGGTCGCTGGCGACGGCCATCATGATCCCGAAGATCCAGGAGACGAAGGCGAGCACCGCGAGGCCCAGGAAAACGAGCGCGAAGCGAAGCTTCTTGAGCTTCGGGCGCCGCCGCGAGGGCTGGGACCCGGGCGGGGCGGGCAGGGTGGGCGAGGGCCCCCGGGGCGGCTGGCCGCCGTCGGACCCCTCTCCGTTGACGCTGGCAAGCCTTGGCCGGGCGTCCGGATCCGAGGATTGCGCCGCCCGCGGCTCCACGTCGGGGGAGCGGCGTCGGCGGCGTCTGAGCCTAGGAGGCATCTGGTTTCGCTCCGGTGGTGGCCATCTCGAGGAACCCGCTCGGCGGCGAGCGAACGCGGCGGATGCTCCGCGCGTATCAACGATCACCCAAGGAAGGCGCGCAGAACAGATCCCGCCGCGCCGGCGCGTCAGTCTAGCATTGGCCCGGTGATGGATTCCGCAGCCGCCACGCAGGCGGGGCGCCTCCTCGAGAGCGCCGTCGAGGCGCTGCCCGAGGGACGGCTCGCCGAGCAACTCGAGGGCGGGCGGACGCTTCGGGTCAAGCTGGGGATCGATCCAACCGCCCCCGACATCCACCTCGGGCACGTGGTGGTGCTCGACAAGCTTCGCGCCTTTCAGGAGGCGGGCCACGTGGTGGTCCTGATCATCGGCGATTACACGGCCCGTGTCGGCGACCCCAGCGGGCGCGCGGCGGAGCGCCCGGTGCTGACGGAGGAGCAGATTGCCGCCAACGGTCGGACGTTCTCCGAGCAGGCGTTCAAGGTGATAGATCCGGAGCGCACCGAGGTCCGCCGCAACAGCGAGTGGCTGGCGATGTCGAGCGATGAGCTCTTTCGGCTGGTCCGGCGGTTCACCGTGGCGCGTCTGCTCGAGCGGGAGGAGTTCAGTCGACGGATGAAGGCTCGGGAGCCGATCTCGATCCTCGAGCTGCTCTACCCGGTGCTCCAGGGCTACGACTCGGTGGCGGTCGAGGCCGACGTCGAGGTGGGCGGCACCGACCAGAAGTTCAACCTGCTGTTCGGGCGCGACGTGCAGGACGCCTTCGACCAGCCGGCTCAATCGATCCTCACGATGCCGATCCTGCCGGGAACGGACGGCACGCGAAGGATGAGCAAGTCGCTGGGCAACTACGTTGGGATCACGGATGCCCCAGAGGACATGTTCGGGAAGCTGATGAGCGTTCCTGACGCGGCGATGGGGGAGTACTACCGGCTTCTGCTCGGAGCAGAGCTCGCCCCCGACCGGCACCCGGGCGAGGCCAAGCGCGAGCTCGCCCGCCGGCTCGTGGAGCGGTTCCACGGCGCCGATGCGGCCGCCGCCGCCGAGGATCGCTTCGACCAGGTGCACGTGCGCGGAGAGGTCCCCGACGACGTCGGGGAGGCGGTGGTCGAGGCCAGCGGTCCGAACGGGTCGGTCCACGTGCCGGCGCTACTGGCCGAGCACTTCGACCTTTCTCGCAGCGAGGCGCGCCGCCTGATCGACCAGGGGGGAGTCCGGATCGGCGGACGAGTGCTGGAGGCCGGACGGCTCGACGTCCCCGCGGCCGAGCTCGACGGTGAGGTGCTCCAGGTCGGTAAACGCCGCCACAAGCGCCTGCGAGTGGCCGGAACGGGCTGAGAACGCACGGCGAACGGGCCTGGGCCGATATACTCGATGGTCGCCTTCGGGGCGGATCGTGACTGCCTGGAGACTCTCTCTCCGCGCAGGCGCGAAGCGGTCCTTGAAAACTGAGCAGCGCGCGAGCCGAGGGACGAAGTTCCGAGGCTCGTGACCACGTCCGACCCGCCGTCGTGGCTTCGGCCATGCGCGGCGGGCCAACAACCCTGTCATGTCGGCCGCCAGACTGTGTACCCGGCGGCCAAGCCAGGCATGACAACTCTCTGAGACAGAGGAGCCGGCATGGGGGCTTGCCCCCCGGCGCCCTTCGGGCGCCGCCCCGTGACTGGGGCGCCGGATTGAAACCCTCGAGTCACTTTTTATGGAGAGTTTGATCCTGGCTCAGGACGAACGCTGGCGGCGCGCCTCATACATGCAAGTGGAGCGACGGACCAGGGCTTGCCCTGGGGCCAAGCCGCGAACGGGTGAGTAACACGTGGGTAACCTGCCCCGAAGACCGGGACAACCCGAGGAAACTCGGGCTAATACCGGATGTGCTCGCCGCGCACAAGCGCGGCGAGTAAAGGAAGCTTCGGCCTCCGCTTTGGGAGGGGCCCGTGGCCCATTAGCTTGTTGGTGTGGTAACGGCTCACCAAGGCAACGATGGGTAGCTGGTCTAAGAGGACGGTCAGCCACACTGGGACTGAGACACGGCCCAGACTCCTACGGGAGGCAGCAGTAGGGAATCTAGCGCAATGCGCGAAAGCGTGACGCAGCGACGCCGCGTGGGGGAAGAAGGCCTTCGGGTTGTAAACCCCTTTCAGGAGGGACGAAGGTGCGGCGGCGAACAGCCGTCCGTACTGACGGTACCTCCAGAAGAAGCCCCGGCTAACTACGTGCCAGCAGCCGCGGTAATACGTAGGGGGCTAGCGTTGTCCGG
>VAYK01000034.1 GCA_005884985.1 Actinomycetota bacterium
TCATCGAAGCGGACGCCCTGTGGCCGAGCGTGGCCTACAGCGGGAACCTCTATTCGGAGGAGTTCTTCTCGATGTGCGCGCGCCGCCTCAAGCCGGGCGGGCTCGTGTGCACCTGGGCTCCCACCGCCCGCATCTACTCCACCTTCGTCACCGTGATGCCGCACGTGATCGGCCTCGGGGACCGCCAGGTGCTCGTCGGCAGCAACGAGGCGCTCGACGTCGACCTCCCGGCCTGGCGGGCCCGGCTCCGCTCGCCCGCGGTGCGCGCGTACCTGGGGGAGGCGGGCGTGGCCAGCACGGATTGGATGCTGGAGAGGCTGCAAGCGCTGCACCGCAGCGGGCGGCGCGAGCCGGAGCAGGAGCGCAACCGCGACCTCTTTCCGCGGGACGAGTTCGATTCGCCCCCCTGAGGAGGACGCCGTCCGGCTCAGGATTTCGCGGGAGCCGTCTCCAGTCTCCGCGCCACCGCGGCCAGATCGACTCCCGTGGCCGCCCGGATCTGCTCGGTTGCGCTGATGGCGGCCTTGGCGAACCCGCCGCCGGCCTGGCCGTCGGCGGGCAGCACGGTCACCTTGTGGACCTTCAACGTCTGGCCCACGCCCGCCACCTGGCTCACGAGCGGGATGACCTGCTGCAGGGCGAGGACCTCGCGCGCACCTTCCCCGGCCACGGCGTAGGCCTCGAACACGCTCTTGAGCGCCGCCGCCTCCGCCTTGCCGCGCTCGATGAGGCGGGCGGCGAACCCGCGCGCCTCTTCCTCGCGCGCGCGCCGGTCCGCTTCCGCGACCTGCACGACGTCCGCCTCGAGCTGACGCTTGACCTGCAGGGCGCGCGCCTTCTGGCGCTCGATCTCGGCCGTGACCTGGGCGACCTGGGCCTGCACCTGCCCCTGCGATTCCGCGATCAGCGCTTCCCTCCGCGTGCGCGCGTCCGCGATGCGCTTGTCCGTCTCCTGCCGCGCGATGGCGAGGTCGGCCTCGACCTTCGCGATCTCGGAGGCGGCCGAGTTCGTCGCCTGCTGGACCTGGGCGTCCGCGGAGAGCTTGGCCTCCGCGATGGCGGCGTCCATGCGCACCCGCGCCCCCTGGATGCGCCCGATCGAGTTCAGGTATCCCACGTCGTCGGTGATGTTCTGGATCTTCAGGGTGTCGAGCACGAGGCCCATGCGGTTGAGGTCGTGCTCGGCCTCTTCGAGCAGCGTGTGCGCGAAGCGCGTCTTGTCCTGGTTGCAGGTTGCCCTCGAGGGTCTCCTTGGCGATCTTCATGAGGTCCTGGCGCGGCTTGCCCAGGAAGCGCTCGATCGCGTTGTTGAGGAGCGGCTCCTCCCCCGGCAGCTTGATGTTGGCCACCCCGTGCACGTGAAGCGGGATGCCGCCCTTGGAGTAGGCGCCGCGGACTTCGATGTCGATGGCGATGTTCGTCAGCTCCACGCTGTCGATGAGCTCGAAGAGGGGCACGCGCAGGGCGCGCCCGCCGCGCACCACGCGATAGCCGACCTCCTTGTTGCCGACCTGGCGCACGCGGCCGGAGAAGATGAGCGCCTCGTTGGGCTGGCTGACGTAGAGCAGCTTCTTGACGATCTGGCTCAGGGTGACGAAGACGACGAGGGCGGCCAGCGCGAGGACGATGAGGACGGGCATCATCGGCCCACCTCCCTGCTCCCGACCAACGCTCGGATGTCGAGGCCCACCGCGTGCGCCGTCTCCGACATCACGCGCGCCACCGCGGCCGGGAAGTTGGCCACGAAGGCGGCATAGGCCTGCCCGTCGCCGCCGTCCACGATGTTGAGCTCGCCGATCTCGGTCTGGGCCACGCGCGCCACCGCCGCCTCCACGAACGAGCGGAGCTGCTGCAGGAGGTAGACCTCGCGGCCGTTCTTGCCCGCCGCCTTCCACTCCGCGGATACGAGCTTGAGGGCCTCGGCCGCCGCGCGTCCATTCTCGACGAGGGGGGCGGCTTCGCCGCGGGCCCGCGCCTCCGCCGCCTGGCGGGCGGCGGCGGCGGGCAGCACCACGTCGCACTCCAGCCGCAGCTTCTCCAGCTCGCCGCGCAGGCGCTGCAGCTCCTGCTCGGCCGTGGAGCGAGCGGTCTCGGCGGCGATGGCGGCCTCGTTCTCGATCGACTTGGCCTGCGCCTCCATCTTGGCCAGCTCCCCACGGAGCTGGTTCCTCTTGGTGAGGACGGTGGCCTCCGCCTTCTTCTGCGCGGACTCCGCGCGCTGCCGCGCCGCCGCCTGCTCCTCCGCGATCTTCTGGTTGGCCTCGTTCTCCGCGTTCTGGGCGTCGCGGATCATGAGGGCGATGCGGGCGCGGCCGAGGTTCTGCAGGTATTGCTGCTCGTCCGAGACATGCTGCACCTTGAGCACGTCCAACTCCAGGCCCAGCTTGTCGAAGTCGTCCTGGGCGTGCTGCTTGAGCGTCTCCGCGAACTTGAGGCGGTCCTCGTTGACCTCCTCCGGCGTGAGCTGGGCGAGCACCTCGCGCAGCACGCCTTCCAGGGTCTGGCGCGCCACCACCGCGATCTGCTGCGGGTTGGTTCCCAGGAACCGCTCGACCGCGTTGCGCACGTGGGCCGGGTTGTTCGAGATCTTCACGTTGGCGATGGCCTTGACGTCGAGGGGAATGCCGCTCTTGGAGTAGGCGTTGCCGACCGTCACCTCCACCATGAAGAGGCGCATGTCCATGCGGTTGACCGTCTCCAGGATCGGGATGCGCACGGCCCAGCCGCGCCGGACGACCTTGTAGCCGGTGGACTGCCCGTTGGGCAGGGTGTGCTTGCGGCCGGAGAAGATCAGGATCTCGTTCGGACGGCAGATGTAGAGGAACCCCTTCACCACGGCGACGAAGAACGTGAGCGCCACCACCGCGCCCACCGCCGCTCCCAGCAGGACGATCGCCGTCCCCAGGCTCACGCCACCGATTTCCGCTCCCGTCATGACGTCCCTCCTGTTGGAGGCGCGGGCGCGACAAGCGCCATGTCCTCACGCACCTCGACCACCACGACCAAGGCGCCGGCCGGGATCGGGGGGCCGCCGGTCGTCGCCGTCATATCGACCTCCTGGCCGCCCAGCTCGAGCCGGATCTTGCCTGGGCGCTCCCTGGTGCACGGCAGCAGGACGCGCGCCTGCCGGCCCTTCGCTTCGTGGAGCGACGCTGCGCCCGAGGCGGACGGGCTGCCGAGCCTCGCGAAGGTCAGCCCGGCGGCCAGCCCCCCGCCCACGCCGCTCGCAAGGGCGAGCAGCAGGGCCGGCCCGTGGCCCGTGATGCGGAGGACGTGGAGGGCGGCGCCCACGAATCCGAACGTGAAAAGGCCATAGATGAAGGAGCGGATGGAGAGGACGCCCGGCCCGCCTCCGTGGTGCTGGATGTCGAGCGAATGGCCGGCATCGATCATGTCGTGGCCGCCGGAGAGGGCCTGCACGAGCATGAGCCCTCCCCCCACGACGAGAGCCAGGACGTAGACGAGCCACATAACGGAAGCCGGGAGTATGGCACGTTCGGGGGTTGACCCAGGAACGGGAGGCGTACCGGGAATGCGCGTGAGCTTGCTCACAGCCCCCGAAACGGCTTGCGCGCTCGCTCGTCCAAGACCCAGCGGCGCAAGCGGATCGCGCGCCGCACGATTCGCACGACGTACGGGTTTCCCCACGGACAGACACAGGGTCATTTCCACGGTGTGGCGAAGACGCCGCCCCGCGAGAGACGACTTTTGCCCTGCGGAGAGCGGAGTTTGGAATACGAGGATTTCAAGCGCGTAGTGCGCGAGGCGGGCGAGCGGCGAGTCGCCCAGGGCGGCCTGGTGCCGATTCCCGAGCTGCGTCGCCAGGTCCCCGCGCTCGACCGCCGGTCCTTCGACGACTACGTTCTCGCTCTCCATCGCGAAGGGGTGATCCACCTGCTGAGCCACGTCGAGCCGGACAAGCTCTCGTCCGACGTGCGCGACCACTGCGTGGTCCATCCGTCCGGAGCCCTGCTGTACTGGCTGCGCTGGCTCTGACGGCCTAACGTACGCGGGGCCCTTGTCCGCCCCGGAGGCCGGTCGTACGCTGGGGAGAACGCTTGATGGAAACGCCCCCCGGCCCTTCCGAGCTCTTCGATCACGCTCCTGTCGGTCTCTGGGCCGCCGGGTCCGACGGTTCCCGCACCCATTTCAATCGCCAGTGGCTTGCCTTCACCGGGCGCACCCTCGCGGCCGAGCGGGAGAACGGCTGGACGGAGGGGATCCACCCCGACGATTTCGAGCGCTGCCTGGGCACCTACTTGCGGGCGGTCCACGGCCGCCGCGCGTACGAGCTGGAGTATCGGCTACGCCGCTTCGACGGCGAATACCGCTGGATGCACGACACGGGGGTGCCGCATTACGCGGAAGACGGGACGTTCGTGGCCTACGTGGGCTCCGCGGTCGACATCACGGACGGGCGCCGGGCCCAGGACGAGCGCGAGCGCCTGCTGCTGGACGCGGAAGCGGCCAGCCGGGCCAAGGACCAGTTCCTCGCCACCCTCTCGCACGAGCTGCGCACGCCCCTGAACGCGGTGGTCGGCTGGGCGCACATGCTCCGCTCCGGCAAGCTCGACGAGGCCGCGGCCGCCCGCGCCATCGACACCATCGACCGCAATGCCCGCGCACAGAGCCAGCTCATCTCCGACATCCTCGACATCTCGCGCATCGTGTCCGGCAAGCTGCGGCTCAGCGTGCGCCCCGTCGATCTCACCCCGGTGGTGGAGGCGGCGCTGGACACCGTGCGGCCGTCCGCGGAGGCCAAGGGCATCCGCCTCCAGGCCGTGCTCGATCCCG
>VAYK01000035.1 GCA_005884985.1 Actinomycetota bacterium
TCCTCGGCGAGGTCGTGCGCGAGCGCGCGTGATCCAGCTCGTCGGCGCCGTCACCCTGCTGATCGCCTCCGTGATCGCGGTGGCGCTGTTCCCACGCTCGGTACTGGTGTTCCTGGCCTTTCAGGCCGCGCTCCTCGCCGTCTACCTGGCGCGCATGCCCGCCTGGCTCCGCGCCGCCCTGCTCGGGCTCGCCCTGCTCGTGATGATGCCGCTCATCGGGCTCTACAACGGCTACTACCTCGAAGTGGCGACGCAGGTCGGCATCTTCGTGGCATTGGCCCTCGGCCTCAACATCGTGGTCGGCCTCGCGGGGCTGCTCGACCTCGGCTACGTGGCCTTCTTCGCGGTGGGCGCCTACGCCTGGGCGATCTTCGGTTCCCCCCAGGCCAACGCGATCTTCGGCGGGGGCTTTCCGCTGGCCCCGATCTGGTTCTACGTCTTCCTGCTCGTCGGCCTCGCCGTGGCCGGCGCCACCGGGGTCGTGCTGGGGCTGCCCGTGCTGAGGCTGCGCGGCGACTACCTGGCCATCGTCACCCTCGGCTTCGGCGAAGTCATCCGCGTGCTCGCCAACAACCTCGACAAGCCCATCAATCTCACCAACGGGCCGCGCGGGATCACCCCGATCGTCCGCCCCCCGGCGCCGCTCGGCATGCCGTATCCCGAGTACTTCTACTTCCTGGTGCTCGCGATCGTGGCCGTGGTGGTGCTGGTCAATCGGCGGCTCGAGAACTCGCACCTCGGGCGCGCGTGGGAAGCGATCCGCGAGGACGAGCTGGCCGCTCAGGCCATGGGGGTGCCGCTCGTGCGGTCCAAGCTGCTGGCCTTCGCGTGCGGGGCGTCGTTCGCCGGCATCATGGGGGTGGTGTTCTCGGCCAAGCAGGTGTTCATCAACCCGGAGTCGTTCACGTTCCTGGAGTCGATCGGGGTCCTCGCGATGGTGATCCTGGGCGGCATGGGCTCCATCCCCGGCGCCGTGCTGGGGGCCACCGTCGTCACCGTGCTGAACCTTCAGGTGCTCAAGGGCTTCTCCCTGTGGCTGAACGAGCTGAAGAACGCCGGGTTCACCGTGCTGGGCTTCAACCTCGCCAATCTGCCGACCCAGCTCGAGCCCGCGAAGTACGAGCGCATGATCTTCGGCATCATCCTGGTCTTGATGATGATCTTCCGGCCCCAGGGCATCCTGCCCGTGCGGCGGCGGCAGCGCGAGCTGGCCCGGCGAGCGTCCGCCGGGGTCACCAAGCGCTTCGGCGGGCTCACCGCCGTCAACCAGGTCGACTTCACGCTCGACGCCGGGATCGCCTCGATCATCGGGCCCAACGGCGCCGGCAAGACCACGCTCTTCAATATCTTCACCGGCCTCGACCAGGCCGACGCCGGCGCCGTGACCTTTCGGGGCGCGGCCCTGGCCGGCCTCCGGCCCGATCAGATCGTCGCCCTCGGGATCTGCCGCACGTTCCAGAACATCCGGCTCTTCGCGAACATGACCGCGATCGAAAACGTGCTGGTGGGGATGCACGCGCGCATCTCGCTCGGTCTCTGGGACGTGCTCTCCCGCCGGCCGCGGTTCCGCGAGGTCGAAGGGGCGCTGGGCCAGCGCGCCGAGGAGTTGCTCGAGCGCGTGGGGCTGACCCGGCAGGCCAACGAGGTCGCGCGCAACCTGCCCTACGGTGATCAGCGCCGGCTGGAGCTGGCCCGCGCGCTCGCCTCGGCGCCGAGCCTCCTGCTGCTCGACGAGCCGTCCGCGGGCATGACGCAGGGCGAGGCGGCGGCGCTCATGCGGCTGCTCCGGTCGCTGGTCGCCGACCTCGGCCTGGCCATCCTGCTCATCGAGCACAACATGCGGGTGGTGATGGAAGTCTCCGATCGGGTCACCGTGCTCGATTACGGCGAGAAGATCGCCGAGGGCCGCCCGGCCGACGTCCAGCGCGACGCGCGGGTGATCGAAGCCTATCTGGGCCGCGGCCGCGCCATGGGCCGCTCGGTGGTGAGCTAAGCGGTGCTCGTCGTCGAGGATCTGCACGTGTATTACGGGGAGATTCACGCGCTCAAGGGCGTGTCGCTCACCGTGGGGACGGGCGAGATCGTGGCCGTGCTGGGACCGAACGGTGCCGGGAAGACCACGACCGTGAAGACGATCTCGGGACTCCTGGCGCCCCGGCAGGGCCGCGTCACGCTCGATGAGGCGTCGATCGGCGGACATCCCGCGCACGAGATCGTCCACAAGGGCATCGCCCACGTCCCCGAGGGACGGAAGATCTTCAACCGGCTGACCGTGGCCGAGAACCTCGGGATGGGCGCCTACATCCGGAGCGACGCCGGGATCGCGGAGGACATGGAGCGCGTGTTCACGCTCTTTGCCCGGCTCAAGGAGCGCCGCACGCAGGTGGCGGGGACGCTGTCGGGCGGCGAGCAGCAGATGCTCGCGATCGGCCGCGCGCTGATGGCGCGTCCCCGCCTGCTCTTGCTGGACGAGCCGAGCATGGGGCTCGCCCCCATCGTGGTCGAGCAGATCTTCGAGACCATCGTGGAGGTCAACCGCCACGGCACCACGATCCTGCTCGTGGAGCAGAACGCCGCCATGGCCCTCGGCATCGCCCGCCGCGGCTACGTGCTGGAAACCGGGGCCGTCGCGCTGACCGGCACCGCCGCCGAGCTGGCCGGAAACATCGACGTGCGCCGGGCCTATTTGGGAGAATGACCGTCGAGAGGAGACTCGCGAGATGCGGGGAGAGGGACTGAATTTCGAGGGGCACGCCGTCGGCGCCACCTACCGGACGCTCGGGCGCACGGTGTCGGAAACGGACATCGTGAACTTCGTGAATCTGGGCGGCTTCACCGAGCCGCTGTTCATGGACATGGAGTTCGTGGCCCGGGCGTCTCTGTTCAAGCGGCGAGCGGCCCCGGGGGCGCTGACGTTCTCGCTCTCCGAGGGGCTCATCATGCAGACTGGCCTCATCCACGGCACCGGCATGGCCTGGCTCGGCGGCGAGATCAAGGTCGTGGCGCCCGTGCTCGAGGGCGACACCATCCGCGTGGAGGTCGAGATCGTCGACAAGCGTGAGACCAGCAAAGCCGACCGCGGCATCGTGACCTATCGCCACCGCGTCCTCAACCAGCGCGACGAGGTCGTGATGGAGGCGAAGATCCAGCGGATGATTCGCCGGGGCGCTCCGCCGTCTTGACGTGCTGGTCCTCACCCGCGCCGACCTCGAGCGCGTGCTCACGCCCCTCGACGTGGTGGAGGCGATGGCGGAGGCGTTCCGCCGCTACGGGGACGGGACGTGCACGGTGCCGCCGCGAAGCGCCACGAGCGTCGGCCGGGAGGGCCTGCTCCTCAGCATGCCGGCGGCATTCGACGACGGCCACGAGCGCGGGCTCGGCGTCAAGCAGGTCAGCGTCTACCCGGGCAACCGCGAGAGCGGCCATCCGACGCTCTACGCCACCTACATCCTCATGGACGGCTCCACCGGACGACCGCAGGCCCTCATCGAGGGCACGTACCTCACGGGGATCCGGACCGGCGCGACCTCGGCGCTCGCGGCACGCCTCCTGGCCCGCCCCGACGCGCGCCGGGTGGCGTGCTTCGGGGCCGGCGTGCAGGCTCGCTTTCAGCTCCTCTGCCTGGCCGCGCTGCGGCCGCCGGAGCGCGTGGCCGTCATCGGCCGCAGCCCGGAGGGGACGCGCACCTTCGTCGAATCGATGCGTGGGGCCCTCGGAGTTCCCGTGGAGCCGGCCGACGACCCGCGTCGCGCGACGCGCGAGGCGGACCTGATCATCTGCGCGACGACCTCGCCGACGCCCGTCGTCTTCGGCGCGGACCTCGGCCCGGGCACGCACGTCGACGCGGTCGGCGCCTTTCGCGCGACCGACCGCGAGCTCGACGGCGAGGCGATCCGCAAGGCGCGCGTGGTCGTCGACACCTACGCGGGAGCGCTGGAGGAAGCCGGCGACGTGCTGATCCCGCTGCGCGAGGGCCTCATCGACCGGGCGCACGTCGGCGCCGAGCTGGCCGAGGTCGTGACGGGACGGCGGCCGGGACGGACGAGCGCCGAGGAGATCACCGTGTTCAAGTCCGTCGGCTTCGCCCTCGAGGATCTGGCCGCGGCACGGCTCGCCTACGATCGAGCGCGCGCCCGAGGCATCGGCACGGAGGTCACGCTGTGAGGGGTCGCATCGTCCAGATCAGTGTCTCCGGGGGTGGCGTTCCCAAGAACGCGGTGCCGGCCGCCGAGGTCACGGCCGCCGGAGTCGAGGGCGACGCCCATCGCGACCGCGAGCACCACGGCGGTCCCGATCGCGCGGTGTGCCTGTTCTCGCTGGAGCGGATCCGGGCCCTTCAGACGGAGGGACATCCCGTCGTCCCCGGCGCGCTCGGCGAGAACCTCACCATCGAGGGCATCGAGTGGAAGGACGTCGTGCCCGGCAGCCGACTCGAGCTGGGCGGTCACGTGCTGCTCGAGGTCACGCGCTTCACCTCGCCCTGCATCAACATCCGGCCCGCGTTCACCCACCGCGACTTCTCGCGGGTTTCCGAGCAGCGGCATCCGGGCTGGAGTCGCGTGTACGCGCGCGTGCTCGTCCCCGGCCGCATCGCGACCGGCGACCCCGTCCGCCTGCTGCCCGCGACCGTCGGAGCCTGATGGCACGGACCGCCGACGCCGTCATCATCGGCGCCGGCACCACGGGTCTCTCGATCGCGTTCCACATGGCGGGGACCGGCATGCGTGACGTGCTCGTGCTCGAGCGCCGCTTCGTCGGCGCCGGCGGGACGGGGCGATCGGTGGGCATCATCCGACAGCTCTATCCCACCCGAGAGACCACGGCCATGGTCGTGCGCTCGCTGGCGGTCTATCGCGATTTCGATGCCGCCGTCGGTGGCCAGTCCGGCTACGTCCGCTGCGGCGCGCTGATCGGCGTGGATTCGCGGATGCGGGCGACGCTCGAGACGACCATGAAGCTCCAGCGCTCGCTCGGGGTCCGCGCCGAGCTGCTCGACCCGTCCGACGTGGCGCGGGTCGAGCCGCGGATCGACGCCTCCCGCCTGGGGGCGGTGCTCTACGAGCCGGAGTCCGGCTATGCCGACCCGTCAGGCGTGCGAACGGCCGCGTCGCCGGCGTGGAGACGTCCCGCGGCGAGCGCATCGAGACGCCCATCGTCGTGAACGCGGCCGGGCTCTGGTCGCCCATCGTCGCGGGGCTGGCCGGGGTCGAGCTGCCGATCGTGGTCGGCCGGCATCCGGTCTTCGTGGTCGAGCGCGACGCCGGGTTCGGCGCGCCCCATCCCGTGTTTCTCGATCTCGCCGGGGGCAGCTACGTGCGCCCGGAAAGCGGCGGCCTCACGCTCACCGGCTCACTCACCGAGGACGAGACCCGCCACCCGATGGATCCGGAGATGCTCGGCGCGGACGTGGGCCTCGAGGAGGCCACCGACGTGCTCGAGCGCACCGGGCGAGCGCTCCCACGGCTCGCCGAGGCGCGCTATCGCCGGGGATGGGTCGGGGCGTTCGACATCACGCCGGACTGGATGCCGATCCTCGACGAGTCGCCCCTGCGCGGATTCTGGATCGCCGCGGGGATGAGCGGCCACGGCTTCAAGCTCGCCCCCGCCATCGGCGAGATGATGGCCGATCTCATCGCCGGACGCACGCCGGCGGTGAGCCCGGAACCGTTCCGCCTCGCACGCTTTGCCCGGAGCGCGGCCGGCGGAACGTTCGTCGCGTCGTACTTGCGCTAACGCGCGACGTGGATCAGGACACTGCCCCCGCCATCCGTCAGAGCGGAGAGGTCGACGTCCTGACCTGACGGCGTGCGGAGACGGTGCTTGGTGAAGGGCGCGACGCGGAGCCGGAGCTCCGGGAGACGCGGGCCCGTCGCGGGCACCACGATCATGCCATGCTCGAAGCGCCAGGCTTCGCCGGCCCGGGGCTCCGGAAGCCCAGGGCCGAACCCAGCAAAGGCGGTTTCCTTCACGACCAGCGCGCCATCGGCCTCGATCGCAAAGGTCCCGCGAACGGGGACGTGCTCGGAGGAATGCACGTAGGAGAGCACGAGCCGGCTTCCGGGCACGACCCGCGCCTGATACAGCACGCGCCCGTGTGTCGCATCCTCGACGACGAGCCGCGGCCTCGGCGCGGCGAGCCAGCCGGCGGTCGCCAGCGTCACGATCGCGACCAGCGCGACGCCGAGGACCTTAGCGGACCATTCCCTTTTCACGATAGAACCTCTCGGCCCCGGGATGGAGCGGGACCGGCATGCCGTTCTGCGCCCTCTGGAGGGTCAGCGACTTGGCCGCGGCGTGGGCGCTCTGGAACTCCGTGAGGTTGTCGAAGATCGCCTTGGTGAACCGGTAGACCAGATCCGCGGGAAGATCCTTGCGCGCCACCATCATGGCCATCACCGCGGGCGTGAGCACCTCATGATCCTGGCCCCGGTAGGTGTTGGCGGGGATCTTCTCGAGCGTGTAGAAGGGGTACTCTTTCCTCAGCACCTCGCCGGGGACGTGATCGATGGGCACCAGCACGACCTTGCTCGAGCCGAAGAGATCGACGATGACGGCGGAGCCGAGGCCGGTCGTGAAGAAGGCGGCGTCCACGCGGCCGTCCTTCAGCTCGTCCGCCGCCGTCCCCGCCTCGATGTGCTCGGCCTTGGCGAGGTCCGATTCCTTGATGCCGTAGACGGAGAGCGCCTGGAGCGCGTTCTGCTCCGTCCCCGATCCCTCGGGACCGAGGACCACGCGCTTGCCCCTGAGGTCCTTGATCGACTTCACGCCCGAGGCCTGGGTGGCCACGATGTGGACCAGCTCGGGATAGATCGTGAAGACGCCGCCCATGTTCTTGACGGGCTTGCCCTTGAAC
>VAYK01000038.1:0-7159 GCA_005884985.1 Actinomycetota bacterium
GAGGTCAGCGCGCGCTCGGCCATCAACGAGGTGCCGAAGCGCTCGCGGATGCCGTTCCGCTTCACGATCAACCCATACCGCGGCTGCACCCATGCGTGCACCTGACTTACTGCTTCGCCCGCCCCACACACGCCTACCTCGACTTCAATGCTCGCGAGGACTTCGAGCGCGAGATCGTCGTCAAGGTGAACGCACCGGAGCTCGTTCGCGCCGAGCTCGGGCGGCCGTCGTGGAAGGGCGACCACGTCGCGCTCGGGACCAACACGGATCCTTACCAGTGGGTCGAGGGTCGATACAAGCTGATGCCGGCGATCTGGGAGGCGATGAGGGACTTCGCCAACCCGTGCTCGGTGCTGACAAAGTCCCCGCTGCTGTTGCGTGACATCGAGCTGATGAAGGAGCTGGTCGAGGTGACCGAGTTCGCCGCCAACCTGTCGGTGCCGACCCTCGACGAGAAGGCCTGGCGCGACACCGAGCCGCACACCCCTCACCCGCGCAAGCGCCTGGAAGCGGTCGCGGAGCTGAACCGCGGCGGGATCCCAACCAGCGTCCTGATCGCGCCGCTGATGCCGGGCGTCAACGACGCCCCCGGGCAGGTCGAGGAGATCCTCGAGCTGGCAGGCGAGGCGGGCGCGCGCACGATCGGCGGCGTCGGGCTACACCTGCGCGGCGAGGTGCGCGAGATCTGGTTCGACTGGCTGCGTCAATACCGCCCCGACCTGATCCCTCGCTACCGGGAGCTGTACCGGGGCGGCGCCTACATGCCGAGCACGGAGCGTGAGCGCTTGGCGAGCATGGCGCGGCGCGGCAAGGGGGTTCGCGGCGCCAGGGGCGTGCGCGAACGGAAACGCGGCGAGCGGGCCCCCGGAACCGTCGTCAGCCCACCGCCGGAGCGGCAGACCAGCCTCTTCTGAGCGCGTTGGCCACCGCGAGGGTTCCGAGCGCGCAGGCCGAGGCGAGCCAGAAGGCGGCGGAATATCCGCCCAAGGACACGGCCAGGCCCGCCACGGGACCGCCGACGCCCATGCCGATGTCGAAGAAGGCGGTGAACGTTCCGAGCGCCGCGCCCCGGCGCGACTCGGGGACGCTGTCGACCACCACCAGCGACAGCGATGGGTAGATCAGGGCGAACGCGGCGCCCATCCCGACCGCGCCCGCGAGGGCCACCGGGAGGCTCGTCGCCAGCGCGATCAACGCGAGCCCGACGACCTCGATTGCGGCGGCGCCAGCGGCGCACCGAAGTGGCCCGATCCGATCGGGGAGATCGCCCCCGGCGAGCCGCGTGAGCACCACCGTGACCGCGAGCGCAGTGAAGGCGGCGGCGCCGTGGCCGGTGCCGTTGGCGTCCAGGTCGAGGACGATGAACGACGCCATCGCCGCGTAGCCGACGGTGGCCAGGGAGAGGGCAACGCCGGGCCGCAGCTACTCGCGGGCGACGAGCTGACGCCGCTCCTTCGTGTGGACGGGGCGGAACGGATCCGGAATCCGCAGCGCGACCAGCGCTCCGACGAAGGGGGCGATGGCGGTGAACGCCCACACGGCGTCGAAGCTGGAAGCGCGAAGCAACGCGTCGCCGATCGGCGGCCCGAGGCTGAGCCCGCTCCAGACGGCGAGCCCGTAAAGCCCGATCACCCGCGCCCGCCGGTCCGGAGGCGCGAGGTCCACGACCCAGGTCGCGCCGGCCGTGAACACCATCCCCTCGCCGGCCCCGAGCACCAGCCGGGCGAGCAGCAGCCCTGGGAGGCCCGCGGGTACGAAGTAGAGGACGCCGGCTGCCGCGGCGAGCAGGGAGCCGACGACGACGACCGGGCGCCGCCCGCGGAGATCGGAGAAGTGGCCGGCGAGCGGCCGACAGGCGAGCGCGGTAAAGGCAAAGGCGCCGATCACCAGCCCGACTGCGAAATTCCCCGAGCCAAGCGGCCCACGCACGTAGTGGGGAAGGACGGGGAGCACGGCGCCAACCGCGACCAGCGAGAGCAGCGTGACGACGAAGACGCCCGCGAACGCGGCCAGGGGAGAGCGCCGCATGGGTTAGTGCTTCGCGGCGGGTCCCGCGGCCCGCAGCTCCGCCCGCTTGATCTTCCCGCTGGCGGTCTTGGGCAGCTCGTCGGCGAATTCGACGATGCGCGGGAACTTGTAGGGAGCGGCCACCGATTTGCAGTGGTCTTGAAGCTCGCGGACGAGGTCGTCGCTCGGCTCGGCCTCGCGGAGGACGACGATCGCCCGCACGACGACCCCCCGCTCCGGGTCCGGGGCCGGAACCGCCGCCGCCTCGGCCACCGCCGGGTGGGACAGCAGGGCCGACTCGACCTCGAACGGGCCGATGCGATAGCCGGCGGAGAGGATCAGGTCGTCGCGCCGCCCCTCATACCAGAGGTAGCCGTCGTCGTCCTGGGAGACGGCATCGCCCGTCGGCCACCACTCGCCCCCGAACGGCTCGCCGTCGAGGTAGCGGCTGAAGAAGGTCGGGCAGCTGGGCGGGCGGAGCTGCAGCTCGCCGTCCGCGATCCGAACCTGGAGCCCTGGCAGGGGTTTGCCCATCGAGCCGTCGCGAACCTGCTCGCCGACCAGGTTTCCGGTCACCTGTCCGGTCTCGGTCTGGCCGTAGCCGTCGCAGATGTCGAGGCCGAGCGCCCCCCGAAAGACCTCGATCACCTCGGGATTGAGGGGCTCGCCGGCGGACACCATCCGGCGCACGGAGGGAAGGGGCCGAAGCTGAGTGCGCTTGGCGAGCATCCGGTACTCGGTTGGCGCCTGGCAGAGGACGTCGACTCGCTCGCGCTCGATCAGCTCCAGGCGCTCGGCCGGGTCGAAGCGGCTGTCGTGGATCATCGCCGCGGCCCCGCGGAGCCAGGGAGCGACGAACACGTTGCGCGCCGACTTCGACCAGCCCGTCGCCGTTGTGCACCACACGAGCTCGCCCCCTCGCGCCCCAAGCCAGTGCTCGGCCTGGACCCGCTGACCGGCCAGGTAGCGCTGGGCGTGCAGGGCCCCGCGCGGCTCGCCGGTCGTCCCCGAGGTGAACACGATCAGGGCACCGTCGCCGGGGCCGAGGTTGGCCGGCTCGACCGGCGGCTCCTGGGGCCGCTCCTCGTCGATCACCTGGGCGACGTCGGCCATCGTCATCACCGGCACGCTAGCGGGCAGCTCGTCGAGCAGCTCTTCCTCGCCGACGCAGAGCACGGGCCCCGCGGCGCTGGCTCGCAGCTCGAGGTCGCGGCGCCGAAGCTGCGTGTTGCAGGGCAGGGCAATCGCTCCCATCCGCCAGCAGGCCAGCATCGCGAGCACCCACTCGATCCGGTTGCCGACCAGCGTCATCACCACGTCGCCGCGACCCACCCCGCGGGCCGCGAACGCCCCCGACAGTCCCGCGCTGCGCGCGATCAGCTCCCCGAAGCCCCACACCCGGCGCTCTCCCTCGCGGGAGATCGTGACCAGCGCCGGTCGCGCGGCCGGGAACTGCTGGAGCACGTTCTCGATGAAGTTCACGGCAAGTGGTCTCCGTCGCAATTTCGGTCGTGGATTGGCGAGCGAAAGCCGAGCATGGCAAGGACGCAGGGCGCAGCCTTTGCCGGTGGGCAAAGGCAAGCCCGAGAACGCAGCCAGGCGAAGGCTTGCAGCCGCCAAACGCGATCGTAATTGCGGCGGCGACCGCGCGTTAGTGTGGCGGTCGTGGAAGGGGAGCGGCGTACGGCGCTCGTCAGCGGCTCGAATCGGGGCATCGGACGCGAGGTCGCGCGGCAGCTCGCGGAGCTCGGGCACCACGTGATCGTGACGGCGCGCGACCCCGCCGCCGCGGAGGGCGCGGTCGAGGAGCTCTCGAAGGGCCGAGGCCTCTCGCTCCAAGCCGAGCAGCTCGACGTCGCCGACCCACACAGCGTCGAGCGGCTCCGGGAGCGGCTCGAGGCCGAACCCGGACGGCTCGACGCCCTCGTCAACAACGCCGGCGTGATGGGCGAGATCGCGACCAACGTCGCGGAGGCGCCGCTCGACGATGCGCACACCACGATGGAGACGAACCTGTTCGGGGCCTGGCGGCTCACCCAGGCGCTCCTGCCGCTCCTGCGCCGTAGCGGGCACGGCCGGATCGTCAACGTGTCCAGCGGGGCCGGTCAGCTCTCGGACATGAACGGCGGCTATCCCGGCTACCGGATCTCGAAGACGGCGCTCAACGCGCTCACCCGGATCCTCTCCAATGAGGAAGGGGGAAACGGGATGCTGGTCAACTCGATGTGTCCCGGCTGGGTGCGCACCGACATGGGCGGCTCCGCCGCGCCGCGCTCGGTCACTGAAGGCGCGGACACGGCGGTGTGGCTCGCGACCCTGCCCGACGACGGCCCGACGGGCGGCTTCTTCCGCAATCGCGAGCCGATCCCCTGGTAGAGAGCGGAGTGAGTGCCGAACTGGACGCGGCGCTCCGCTTCCTCGCCCGCGTCGACGACGCGGTTGCGGGCGAGCTCGTTCCGCTGGGCTGGGGGACCGGGGTGTTCGACCGCGCGCGCCCTTTGGTGTGGGACGGCAACTACGTGCGCGCCGAGCTGACCGCCGAGCTCGAGGCGGCCTACCTGGCGGGGTCCGCCGAGCCGCTGTTCGCCGAGCGCGGCCTGGCGCACAGGATGGCGGTCGTGCCCGATGAGCGCGAGGGGAAGCGCCTCGCCCCGGGCTTCGAGGCCCTGGGCTGGCGCCGCGCCCACGAGGTGGTGATGGTCTCAAGGATCCAACCCACGGCCCCGCGGCACAAGGTCGAGCAGGTCTCGGTCGCCGAGCTTCGGCAGGCGAGGCGCGAGGTCGAGCTTGCGGAGCCGCCCGGCGACGCCGACCCCGCCGTCTTGCCCTCGCTCCTCGACCAGCTCGCCAGCCGGGACGAGCTGATCGCGGGGGCGGTCGACAAGCGGCACTTGGCAGTGCTCGCGGACGGGCGACCGGTCGCCTTCTGCGAGCTCTACTCGCGCGACGCCGTCGGCCAGATCGAGCTGGTCACGACCCGACCCGAGCATCGGAATCGCGGCTACGGTCGCGCCATCGTCTCCGCGGCCGTCGCCGCCTCGCGGGAACAGGGGAACGAGCTGACCTTCCTGGTAGCCCTCGCAGACGACTGGCCACAGGAGCTCTACCGCCGGCTCGGCTTCGAGCCGGCCGGGCTCATCCATCGGTTCCGCCGCCCGGCGCGGGGTCAGCGCCGAAGCTCGGTGCCGTCGTAGAGCTTCTTGACCCGGACTGTGCCATCCGGCGCGGCGTCGAGGCAGAGCTCGCAGAGCACGCACTCGTCGAGGTTCTCGCGCACGATCCGCAGTGTGCCCCCCTCGCCGTCGGCGGCGAAGATGTCGACCGGGCAGACCTCGGCAAGCTTCGCCGAGAGCGCAGGGTCGCTGCGGACCGAATCGTCGACCTCGACGTCGATGAAGATGCCGTCGAGCTCGCGAGTCTGGGCCATCAGACCCTCGCTCCCAGCTTGTCCTTCACCGCGTTGGGGATCTCGTGGATCTTCTCGATCACGGGGATCCCGGCGGCCTCGAGGCGGGCGATCTTCTCGGTTGCCGTGTCCTCCTTGCCCTCGACGATCGTCCCGGCATGGCCGAAGCTCATCCCGGGCATCTCGTCCATGAAGCGCCCTGCCATGAACGCGACGACCGGAAGCCGAGACGTGTTATCGGTGACCCAGGACGCGAGCTCGGCCTCCATCCGCCCGCCGGGCTCGGTGTAGATGACGATCGCCTCGGTCTGGGCGTCGGCCTCGAACAGCGGCATCAGTTCGGCGTAGGTGGAGCCGATGATGGCGTCGCCGCCGATCGAGACCGCGGTTGAGACGCCGAGTCCGGCGGCAGTGAGCGAGGAGGAGATCTCGGTGGTCATGCCGCCAGAGCGCGACATGACGCCGGCCGGTCCGGGGGCGTAGGCCTTGGCCGCGTCCTTCGCCGGCCCGCCGATGCCGCCCATCTTGCAGACCTCGGGGACGATCACGCCGAGACAGTTGGGGCCGATGATCCGCGCTCCGCGCATCCCAGCCAGCTCGACCATCTCGGCGACGTCGCGGCGCGGGATCCGCTCGGTGACGATCACGATCAGCTCGACCCCCGCCTCGATCGCCTCGAACACGGCGTCCTTGGTGAACGCGGGGGGGACCGTGACCACCGAGCCGTTGGGCACGTACCCGACCGCCTCCGTGACCTGCTGGACGGTGTCGTAGACGGGAACCCCGTGGACGTCGCGGCCCTTGCGCCCCGGGGTGACGCCGCCGACGACCTTGGACCCGTAGTCGAGGCACTCCCTGGTCAGGTTGACGGCCTCGCGCCCGGTGATCCCCTGCACGATGAATGTGAAGTCCTCGGACAGCAGGATGCTCATGATCCCTCGGCTGACCCTGCCGCCCCCGGAGCCGTAGACGACGAGGCGGCAGCTGTTTGGATTCTGGCGACGGCTCGGCCTGCCGCTTCCCACATGGAGACGCTGCGGTCGCAGTAGTCGACCCCGTACCGGCGAAGGATCTTCTCGCCCTCCTCCTCCCAGGCGCCCGGGATGCGGAAGATCGCGATCGTCTCGCCGGGGTCCCTGTCCAGCTCCAGGCAGGCCTTGATCACGCCCCGCGCGACGATGTCGACCCGGGTGTTGGACTTGGCCAGGCCACAGGCCTTGGCCACCGAGGGGTTGCCCCCGATCTCGCAGTAGTTGGCCGGGTGGCCGCCCTGGTTGCGGACGGCGTCGAACAGCGTGAGCGACCCGCCGCCGGCGCCGATCACCAGGCCGAGGTTGCCGGCAAACCCGTGGTCCTTGCCCTGGATCACGCCGCGATGGTCGGCCGAGTCGATCGCCTGCACGTTGCGCTCGAACTCGCTCGGCTCATATGGCTCGCGGGTGTCCTGCTCGCCGATCCCCAGCTCCTCCAGCAAGGCCCCCTGGCGGGGCTTCGCCTCGTTCTCCATCTCCATGTGGGCGTCCAGGGCGACAAAGCTGCCGTCCTCGAGGCGGGCCAGCGGGTTGATCTCGGCGAGCGTCATGTCGCAGTCGCGCATCAACCGCGCCAGCCTGGCGAGGATCGGGGTCGCGCGATTGAGCTCCGACCCGCTGACGCCGGTCTGGGCGATCACCTGCTTCGCCTGGAAGTCGGAGATCGGCAGCAGGTTGGAGATGTGGCCTCGCCCGACGTGGTCGGGATGAGAGG
>VAYK01000038.1:7371-12292 GCA_005884985.1 Actinomycetota bacterium
TGATCACTACCGGTCCGCCGATCTCCTCGGCTGCCCTACGCGCCTCGGCCGCCGTGGTGCAGAAGCCGTGCTTGGTGACCGGGATCGCCGCCCGCTCGACGATCTTCCGTGACTCGTACTCGTAGAAGCGCACTAGTTCGTGGGGTTGCTCATCTCGGGGGCGGCAAATCTAGCTTGCCGGGGGGCCGACTGCTAGCAGGGCATCAGGATGAGCTTGGCCGGCTCCGATGGCAGCTGACGCCGCCGTCTGGCGGGGTGCGAAACAATGGGCCCCACGTCCGGGATCGCTTTTCCGGGCGTTTGCCGTTCCGTAAACGAGAACGAGGAGTTGATCCGACCCTTGACCGAAAGCACCGCCTCCGCGGAAGCCCTGACCAAGAACAAGAAGCTGATCGCCTGGGTCGAGCAGTTCGCCGCCCTCACCGGGCCCGATTCGATCCACTGGTGCGACGGCTCGGCGGAGGAATCCGACCGCCTCTGCCAGGCGCTGGTCGAGAGCGGCACCTTCGAGAAGCTCTCGGAGGCCAAGCGGCCGAACTCCTACCTGGCCCGCTCCGACCCGGGAGACGTCGCCCGGGTCGAGGACCGCACCTTCATCTGCTCGGAGCGCTCCGACGACGCCGGTCCAACCAACAACTGGCGCGAGCCAGTCGAGATGCGCGAGGTCCTCGAGGAGCTGTTCAAGGGGTCCATGCGCGGGCGCACGCTCTACGTGGTCCCGTTCTCGATGGGCCCGCTCGGCTCGCATATCGCCCACATCGGCGTGCAGCTCACGGACTCGGCCTACGTCGCCACCTCGATGCGGATCATGACCCGGATGGGCAAGGGCGCTCTCGACGTCCTCGGAGCGGACGGGGACTTCGTGCCATGCCTTCATTCGCTGGGTGCCCCGCTGGCGGACGGGGATGAGGACGTTCCCTGGCCCTGCGACGCCGACAACAAGTACATCGTCCACTTCCCCGAGACCCGCGAGATCTGGTCCTACGGATCCGGGTACGGGGGCAACGCGCTACTGGGCAAGAAGTGCTTTGCGCTGCGGATCGCCTCGGCGATGGCGCGCGAGGCGATGCTGATCCCCACCCTCGAGGGCTGGACCGCGGAGACGATCGGCGACGACATCGCCTGGATGAAGTACGGCGAGGACGGTCGCCTCTACGCCGTCAATCCCGAGGCGGGCTTCTTCGGTGTCGCGCCGAACACCAGCCACAAGACGAACCCCAACGCGATGGGGACGATCGAGCGAAACACGATCTTCACCAACTGCGCGCGCACCGACGACGGCGACGTCTGGTGGGAGGGAATGACCGGCGAGCGACCTGACCATGCGATCGACTGGCGTGGGAACGACTGGACTCCGGACTCCGACGAGCCCGCCGCGCACCCGAACGCGCGCTTCACGACGCCCGCTGGCCAGTGCCCCTCGATCGCCCCCGAGTGGGAGGACCCCGACGGAGTGCCGATCGACGCTTTCCTTTTCGGTGGGCGCCGGGCGAGCACGGTGCCCCTGGTCACCGAGGCGTTCGACTGGGAGCACGGCATCTTCCTCGGCGCCACGATGTCGGTCGAGACGACCGCCGCAGCCGCAGGCGAGGTTGGCAAGCTCCGCTTCGACCCGATGGCGATGCTGCCGTTCTGCGGCTACAACATGGCCGACTACTTCGGAAGGACGAGGACGGCAACTTCATCTGGCCCGGGTTCGGCGACAACAGCCGCGTCCTGAAGTGGATCTGCCGCCGCTGCGACGGCGAGGGGGAGACGGTCGAGACCCCGATCGGACTGGTGCCTGCCGCGGGACAGCTCGACACCGAAGGTCTCGATATCTCCGCCGATCAGATGGCGGAGCTCCTGCGGGTCGACCGCGAGCTCCTCCGTGAGCAGCTCCCACAGGTCAAGGAGCACCTGGCGCGGTTCGGCGACCGTCTGCCGGACGAGGTCCAGGGGCAGCTCGACGCGCTCGAGCGGCGGGTCGGTGACGCCTGAGCCCGAGCCCGGGACCGCTTAGAGGTCGTACGCCTCCGCAAGTTCCGGGTCCTTCTTCGCCAGCAGCTCGGCCAGCGTGACCATCACCTTGCACTGCTTCCAGGTGGCGTCGTCCTGCATCTTGCCGTCGATCATGTGGACCCCGCGGCCGTCGGGGATCGCCTCCAGCACCTTCTTGGCGAACTTGACCTCCTCGGGGGGAGGGCTGAAGACCTTCTTGGCGATCTCGATCTGGGCGGGGTGCAGCGACCAGGCGCCCACGCAGCCGAGCAGGAAGGCCGCACGGAACTGGGTCTCGCAGCCCTCGGTGTCTTTGATGTCGCCGTAGGGCCCGTAGAACGGCAGGATGCCCGCCGAGGTGCAGGCGTCCACCATGCGGGCGATCGAGTAGTGCCACGGATCCTGCTGGGCGGTCGCCCGGGGCGCGTCGGGATCGTCGGGGTCGGGGTCCTCGATCACCCGGTAGGCGGGATGGCCGCCACCGACCCGGGTCGTCTTCATGCGCCGGAACGCCGCGAGGTCGGCGGGGCCGAAGCTCATCCCCTGCATCCGCGGGCTCGCCGTCGCGATCTCCTCGAGGTTGACGACGCCCAGCGAGGTCTCGAGGATCGCGTGGACGAGAAGCGGGCGCTCGAGCCCCGCCTTCGCCTCGAGCTGAGCGAGCAGGCGATCCACGTAGTGGATGTCCCACGGCCCCTCGACCTTGGGGACCATGATCACCTCGAGCTTGTCGCCGATCTCGGTCACCAGGCGCAGGAAGTCGTCGAGCACCCAGGGGCTCTCGAGCGAGTTGACGCGGGTCCAGAGCGCGGTGTCGCCGAAGTCGGTCGCCTTGGCGATCTCGACCAGGCCCTCGCGAGCCGCCTCCTTGCGGTCGGCCGCGATTGCGTCCTCGAGGTTGCCGAGCAGGATGTCCGCCTGCCTGGCCATGTCCGGCACCTTGGCGGCCATCTTCTCGTTCGACGGGTCGAAGAAGTGGATCATCCGCGAGGGCTTGACGGGGATCTCAATCGGCGGCTGGGGGGCACCGATGGCGAGCGGATGTCCGAATTGGCGCGGGTTTCTCACGGCGTCAAGCCTAGCTATAGCTGGGGGAAGTCATCCCGCGACGTTAGCCTCCCTCGTCGTGGAGATCGAGATTCGCGCCGCCCGGCCAGGCGAGGAGGAGCGCCTCCTGCCGATGTACGAATGGCTATTCGCGCCGCCGGGGTCGCGGCCGCCACAGTGGGATCCGAAACGTGCCGCCGTTGCGCTCCGCCAGGCGATCGACTCCCACGATGCTGCGGTTCTGGTGGCCGAGGACGATCGCGGTGAGTTGGTCGGTATCTGCACCGCCTACCAGGACCTGCACTCCGTTCGCTTCGGGTATCGGGCCTGGGTGGAGGATCTCGCCGATCCCGAGCACCGCTCGCAGGGAATCGGCTCGAAGCTGCTCGCCGCCGCCCGGGATTGGGCCCGCGAGCGCGGCGCTACCCACCTGGAGCTCGACAGCGCGCTCACGCGTGAGGACGCCCACCGCTTCTACGAGCGAGAGCAACCGAGCTGGCGCTCCTACAGCTACGCCTGGGAGCTCTAGCTGGGCTCGAGTTGGGCGGCGCGCTTCGCCTCCTCGGGATCGAGGTAGGCCTTCATCCGCACCACCTTGCCATCGCGCACGGTGATCACGTGGGCCAGCCGCATCTCGACCGGCGCGCCGCTCGCCTTGCCACGCGCACGGATGCGGAACACCACGACCACCGTCTCGTCGTCGGCCTCGATCAGCTCGTCGATCTCCATGCGGACATCGTCGAAGGGGTCCAGCAGCAGGTCCCAGCGGTCCCTGACGGCAGCGCGGCCCTTGAAGGTGCCGCGCTGCTCGAGCGCCTCGTGTGGCGGCTCGAACTCGATCTCGGGATCGAGGAAGTCGAGCGCCGCCGGGAGCCCGCCGGTCGCGATCGCCTCGAAAGCACGCCGGGCCAGCTCGACATTCGCGGCGGGCACGCGGCTACTCCTCGAGCCCGGCTGCTCGCAGGGCCGCGGCGCCCTCGACCATCGCCTCGGTTCCCTTCGGTGTCGCCTGATGTCGACCGAGAGCCACCAAATGCTCGCCCCCCTCGCGCAGCTCCTCGATCTCGACCGTGTAGCGATCGAACGGGCGCAGCCAGTCGTCCCAAGCTTCGCGGAACCCGTTGATCCCGTGGAAGAGGCCGGTGAACCCCCCAGGTCCGACCATGGCGATCTCGAGATCCGGCCACGCGAGCTCGCGAAGCGAATCGAGTCGCGCCCGAACGCCCTCCTCGTCGGCCATCGCTTCGACCCAGTTCCCCGTGGGCATGATCTCGCTGAGCTGCGCGAGGAGCTTCGGGTTGGGCTCGACGGCCATCCCTACTCCGCGAGCCCCGCGGCCCGGATCGCCACCGCGCGGTCGATGTGAAACTCGATCCGGCTCAGCTTGCCGCCCCGAGTCCACAACACCGCCGCCCCCATGTTCTCCACGTCTGCGGTCGCGCCCTTTGGGCGTGCTATCTGCCGAAGGAAGATGACCACGCAGTCGTTTCCGGCATTCCGCATCTCCTCGATCTCGGTCCTGTGACTGTCGAAAGGTTGGAGCCAATCGACCCACGCCGCTACGAGGCCGTCGACTCCCTTCCACTCTGTGCGCGCCGCCGGGATGCTGCCCACCATGGCGCCATCGAAGTCCGGCCACGCCAGCGGCTCCAACTGCTCGAGGCGAGCGCGCAACTGGTCGTCGCGAACAGCCGCCACGGCGTTGTCGCGCGGAAACACGTCGATGAGCGCTTCAGCGAGTCGCACTGCTTCCGACACGCTGGCCAGTATCCCGCAGCCTGACTGGACGCCACACCCGGCGCGGCGACCCGCGCGGCGAGAAGCCGCAGCTATCCTTCCCCGCGCGCGTCCCGCAGGGCACTGTTCATCGATCCCGAGGAGCCATGGCCGTAGC
>VAYK01000038.1:12330-13905 GCA_005884985.1 Actinomycetota bacterium
CCAGTTCGTCGACAACGAGATCATCCCCGTAGCGGGGGAATACGACCACGAGGACAAGTTCCCGGAGCCGATCGTCGAGCAGATGAAGGAGCTCGGCCTGTTCGGCGTCACGATCCCCGAGGACTACGGCGGGATGGGCCTCGATCTGACCACCTACGCGATGATCGTCGAGGAGCTGTCGCGGGGGTGGATCTCGATCTCCGGCGTCGTCAACACGCACTTCATCGGCTCCTACCTGTTGATCAAGTTCGGCACCGACGAGCAGAAGGAGTACTTCCTGCCGAAGATGGCGACCGGCGAGATCCGCGCCGCCTTCTCGCTCTCGGAGCCCGAGGTCGGCTCCGACGTGCAGGGCATTAAGTCAACCGCGAAACGGGCCGACGACGGCCACTGGGAGCTGAACGGCCAGAAGATGTGGGTCACGAACGGCCTGCTCTCGGCGGTCGTGTTCGTGCTCATGAAGTCAGACCCCAAGGCCGACCCGCCGTACACCGGCATGACCTGCTTCATCACCGAGAAGGAACCGGGGGCGACCGAGAATTCGGGCGACTTCGCTGGCCTGACGATCCCGCCCAAGATCAAGAAGATGGGCTACAAGGGCGTCGAGTCCACGGAGCTCGTCTACGACGGCTACCGCTGCCCGCCGGAGCGCATCCTCGGCGGAGAGGAGGCCGGGCTCGGCCAGGGGTTCCGCCAGATGATGGACGCGCTCGAGGTTGGCCGCGTCAATGTCGCCGCCCGGGGCGTCGGAATCGCCCAGCGGGCGCTCGAGCTGGCGCTCCGCTACAGCCAGGAGCGCAAGACCTTCGGCCGCCCGATCGCCCAGCACCAGGCGATCCAGTTCAAGCTCGCGGACATGGGCACCAAGGTCGAGGCGGCGCGCCTTTTGACGATCAAGGCGGCGCGTCTCAAGGACGCCGGCGAGCGCTCGGATCTGGAGGCCGGGATGGCGAAGCTGTTCGCCTCCGAGACCGGCAAGGAGGTGGTCGACGACGCCTTCCGCATCCACGGCGGCTACGGCTACTCGAAGGAGTACGAGATCGAGCGGCTGTACCGCGACGCACCGCTGCTGGTGATCGGGGAGGGGACCTCGGAGATCCAGCGGATGGTGATCGGGAAGAAGCTCCTGGAACGGAACAAGATCTGACTTGGCCCGGCCGGCTGAGCTGATCGCGGTCGCAGTCCGCAACCTCGAGCGCGAGGTTCCGGCGCTCGCTCCACTGAAGCTGGTCGTGCGGCTGGAGCTGCGGGGCCGCGGCGACGTCCAGGTGTTCCGGGTCCGCCTGCCCGGTCCCGACGTGACCAAGGGCGAGCCCGCCGACGCCCGGCTCGAGATCGCGATGGCGCGCTCCGTGTTCAACCAGTTCGCCGAGAAGGGTCAGCTCGCGGACTGGCGCGAGGCCTACGACCACGGCCACATCAAGGTGATCGGCGATCCGGAGATCAGGAAACTGATCGGCACCGTGATCGAGCGACATATGGCCCGCACGAGGCTGAAGAAGGCCCACTGACTTTGCTCCAGCGGGCGCTTCATACTGCCGTTCCGCGAGCAGACCAACGGGGAAGCGAAGGGCA
>VAYK01000036.1 GCA_005884985.1 Actinomycetota bacterium
GGCCTTCTTCGACAGGAACAGGGCCTGCCCCATGCGGATCGGCTCGTCGGCCAGGATCTTCGGTCCAGCCTCCGCGCACCAATGGAGGACGTCGATCGTCGGGACGACCTCCATCGTGTAGCTCTCGGTGATCGGCTTTCCCTGCTCGCGGGTGAGGAGCTCGGCCACCTCATCGACCTCCTCGACCAGCACGCCGGCCGCCCTGCGTAGATAGCGGGCCCGGTCGGCGAGCGTGAGCTGCCCCCAGAAGGGCTGCACCTCGGCGACGTCGTCGACGACCGACTGCACCTGGTCTGGCTTCAGCGTCTCGACCGTGCCCACGAGCTCGCCGGTGGCGGGGTTGAACGACTCGAGCTGCCCCATCAGGCGCCGATTCTACGGCTCGGACCCGGGACGAAGTCCCCCTAGCCAGTAGTTGTGCGAGCCAGACGAGCTCGGCGGCCCCGCGACGATCGCGTCGCGGGGCCGCCGTGTTCCTCGCCGCACGCGGGTGGTCGCTGCGGCATGGGCTCGGTCTTTCAGGAAAGCGCGAAAGCCCCGCCTCTTTCGGCTCTAGGCCCAGAACACCGATCTGGCCGTGGAGTTGCGGCGCGACCCGGCGGGGCGTCCATGCCCCAGGGTCGCGTGCAACTCCCTAGCCTGAGCTGCGCCCGGGCTCGCCGAGATGGCGTCGGATCGCCTCGAGCCGGCGCCCAAGCTCCGCTTCGAACCCACGGTCGGTGGGCTCGTAGAAGCGCTCGGCCTCGAGGCCCTCCGGCATCACCGGCTGACCGGCGAGGCCACCAGGCTCTTCATGCGGGTAGACGTAGCCGATCCCGCGACCGAGCCTTTGAGCACCCGGGTAATGAGCGTCCTGGAGGTATGAGGGGGGCGGCTTTGCGCCGTGCTCGCGAACGTGCGCGGTGGCTCGCTGGATGCCCCGGTAGGAGGCGTTCGACTTCGGGGCCAGCGCCAGGTAGGCGGCGGCCTGAGCGAGGTTGAGACGGCACTCGGGCAGACCCACGCGGTCCACCGCATCGGCCGCGGCGTTGGCGACGACGAGCGCCTGCGGGTCCGCGTTGCCGACGTCCTCGGAGGCGAGGATCACCATCCGCCGGGCGACGAAGCGGGGGTCCTCGCCGCCCTCGAGCATCACCGCCAGGTAGTAGAGGGATGCGTCGGGGTCGGAGGCGCGGGTGGCCTTGATCCATGCCGAGATGTAGTCGTAGTGGCGGTCACCCTCGCGGTCGTAGGTGAGCGCCTTGCGCTGCAGCGCGTCCTCGGCGGTGTCGAGGTCGACCGGATGGCCCCCAGCCCGCGCGGTCTCCACCGCGCGCTCGAGCGCCGAGAGCGCGATTCGGGCGTCTCCGCCGGAGCGCTCGGCGAGCAGCTCCAGGGCCGCCGGCTCGATCTCGGGAGGGTCGGGGATTCCCCGCTCGGGATCTGCCAGGGCGCGATCCAGCAAGCGGCGTATGTGGCCCGGTTCCAACGGACGCAGCTCATAGAGCTGCGTCCGTGAAAGAAGCGCCGAGTTGACCTCGAAATAGGGGTTCTCGGTCGTTGCCCCGATCAGCGTCACCAGCCCCTCCTCTACCGCTGGTAGGAGGGCATCCTGCTGCGCCTTGTTGAAGCGATGGATCTCGTCGAGGAAGAAGATCGTCGGCTCGTCCGCGGCGCTGCGGCGCTCCTCGGCCCGCCCGATCACGGCGCGGACCTCGGCGCGCCCCGCGTTCACCGCCGAGAACTCCTCGAAGGCGCCACGGCAGGCGATGGCGATGATCCGGGCGAGGGTCGTCTTCCCGGACCCGGGCGGCCCGTACAAGATCGCCGAGTGGGGCTCCCCGGTCTCGACCGCCGCCCGCAGCGCCGACCCCTCGCCCAGCAGGTGGTCCTGCCCGAGAAGCTCCTCCAGCGATCGCGGTCGCATCCGCACCGGCAGGGGCGCCTGTGAGGGTGGAACGCCCGTGCGTCGCCGGGCCGCTTCACCAGTATCGAACAACCTCTCCATCACGAATTCAGTATGACCCCGGCGATGGGCGCGCTCGAGCTGATCGCGTTGGCGCTCTGGTCGTTCGCGGTTTCGGCCGCGGGCGGACTGGTGGGCCTGGTGCTGGGAAACCTGCGCCTGCCGCTCGTCGTCCTGCTCGCCTCCTCGCCAGCGGCGGGAGCCGGGGCGAACGTGGCGATCTCGGGGGTGGCGGCAACGACCGCGGCGACCGCTCACGCACGCGCCGGGCGCATCAGCTGGCGGCTGTTCGCCTGGATGGCGCCGACCTCACTCGCTGGAGCCATCGCCGGCGGCCTGATCTCAGGGGCTCTGCCAAGCCGGGTGCTGCTCGGCGTGATCGCCGTGGTGGTGCTATATGGCGCCACCGAGGTCGCTCGCTATCGCCGTCCCGCCCAGAGCAGGCAGCGGCGGGATCGTCGGGCTGATCCTCGGCTCGTTGCGGCTGCCGGCGATGGTCAGGTGGGTGGGCGTCGGCCCATACGAGGCCGTGGGCACCAACGCCGCGGTCGGAGCGATCGTCGGGGTCGGTGGGCTCCTGGGACACCTGCCGAGCGGTGTCGACTGGGACCTGTTCGCGGTCGGCGCCGCGGCGGCGATCCCCGGCGCCTACGTCGGCTCGCACCTAACTGGCCTTCTTGACGAGTCGGCGCTGCTTCGCGCCTGCGCCGCGGTCCTCGTCGTCAGCGGACTGTCGATGCTCGTGCAGGCAATCGTCGGTTGAGAACACGCGAGTAACCTGGGCCCATGGGTGAGGAGACGGCCGCGCCAGCCAGGACCGAAGCCGGGGGCAAGGTCGGAAGCGAAGCAGTGGCACTCCTGCAGGAGCTGATCAGGATCGACACAGTCAACCCGCCCGGCAACGAGGAGCATGCCCAGTTGCTGCTGGCCGAGACCCTGACCGAAGCGGGCTTCGAGTCCGAGCTGCTGGCCGCGGAGCCCGGACGTCCGAACCTGGTCGCGCGGCTGCGCGGCGATATCGCGGGACCGACGCTCTGCCTGCTGGGCCACGCGGACACGGTCCCGGCCGACACCTCCGAGTGGAGCTTCGATCCATGGGCGGGCGACGTCGTTGACGGAGAGGTTCGCGGCCGCGGCGCGCAAGACATGAAGGACCAGGTCGCCGCCGAGGTGGCCGCGGCGGCGGCGCTCGGCCGCGACGGCTGGCGGCCGCGCAAGGGAGAGCTCTTGGTCGTCACCACCGCCGACGAGGAGATGGGAGCGGCGGCGGGAGCCCAGTGGCTGTGCCGCGAGCACCCCGAGAAGGTGCGCTCTGACTACGTGCTCAACGAGGGCGGCGGCATCTCCTTCGAGTTGGACGGCCGCCGCTTCTACACACTCTGCGTGGGCGAGAAGGGACCGTGCCGTTTCGTGATGCGGGCGCGCGGCGTCGCTGGTCACGCCTCGCTCCCGGGCGTGGGAGACAACGCGCTCCTGAAGCTCGCCCCCGCGCTGGAGCGCCTGCGCGAGCAGCCGCCGCTCGAGCCGACGCCTGAAGGCGTGGCCTTCGTGGCGGCGCTGACCGGGAGGGAGATCGACGTGCAAGAGCCCGACGCGCTGGAAGCCGCCGTCGAGCGGCTGCGTGAGGCGGCCCCCGAGGTCACCGCCTACCTCGTGGAGCCGATGCTGAGGGTGACGCTGGTGCCAACCGTGGCCAGCGCGTCCGTGAAGGAGAACGTGATCCCCTCGCGCGCCGAGGTCCTGGTCGACTGCCGAGTGCCCCCGGGCATGGGCCGCACGGAGGCGCTCGAGCATGCCCAGGCGGTGTTGGGCGAGGCGGCGGAAGGACTCGAGCTGGAGTTCACGGACACGGTGGTGGGGAACCGCTCCTCAGCCGACTCGCCCCTGGCCACGGCGATCGAGGAATGGCTTGGCGAGGCTGACCCGCCGGCCACCCTGCTCCCGATCGTCATGGCCGGCTTCAGCGACAGCCACTGGTTCCGGGAGGCGTTCGACTCGGCCGTCGTCTACGGCTTCTGCCCGCAGCGGGAGATGGCACTGCCGGAGGCGGCGCCGCTCATTCACGGGGCCGATGAGCGTGCGGCGGTCGCCGACATCGACCTCGCCGCCCGGTTCTACCTCGACATCGTCCGGGATGTGCTCGGATGAGCCAGTCGGGAAATGGCGCCTCTGCCGATCCCACGGTGGGCGACGGCGACAGACAGGAGCCGCCGCTTCGGCTGGGTGGGATGGCACTTCGCAACGGCCTGCTGATCCACGGCCCAAGCGCCTGGGCCGCGGCGGCCCGCACCCGCGACGGCCGCATCGAGGTGTCCTCGGGCCCCAAGCCCGTGTTCTCGCGCGGGCGGCTCGGCTCGACGCCGCTGCTTCGTGGCCCCCTGCGGCTCGCGGAGGCGTTCGCCGTCATCCCGGTGGCGCGCCGCCGGCTGCCGGCGGCGCGGCTGCCCGCGGCGGTAAGCGCGGCGATCCGCCGCATGGGACGGCCAACGACCTCGGGCGGCCGCGCGACCTTGCGCGAGGGCGTGATCGCGGTCCTCGGAGTGCTGCCGGCGGCGGCGGCGCTCCGCGACCGGGACCTGGCCGCGTACCACGGCGTCGAGCACAAGGCGATCGGCGCCTATGAACGTCACATCCTGGACCCCGCCGACGCCCCCAAGGAACACGAGCGCTGCGGCTCCAACCTGATCGCGCCCCTGCTGATCCTCTCGGTGGCCGGCCAGCTGGTCACGGAGAGGCTGTTCAGGCATCCGGGGCCGCTGCCGCGGGCGATCGCTGGTACCGCGAGCGTCTCGGGGGCGGTGGAGCTGTTCGCCTACGCCGAACGCCGGCCCAACTCGCCGCTCGGCCGCGCGATCCACGGCATCGGTCACGAGATCCAGCGCCTTTTCTCGACCCGCGAGCCCACCTCCGAGCAGCTCGAGGTGGGCTCGGCCGCGCTGCGGGAGATCCTGCGTGCGGAGGCGGCGCTGGCAGGGTCCGTTCAGGCCGGGGCTGGGACTGCCGATACCTTGTAGGTGCGAACCCTTTGGGGGAGGCTCGACCGCAGATGACGACGCTCGCGATCCTAGGCATCGACTGGTTCCAGTTCCAGAACTACGTCAGCCTGTGGGCTCCGCTGCTCTTGATGGCGTTCCTCGTCTATCTGGTGTGGCGGACGCTGAAGCTGATGCCGCGGACCAAGCCGCAGCAAATCACGCCGCGCTCGGCGAGCTCGGTGACCTGGGACGACATCGCCGGGGTCGACGAGACCAAGGACGAGTTGCGCGAGGTGGTCGAGTTCCTGAGACGGCCGAGGCAGTTCAAGCGGCTGGGCGCGAAGGTACCGAAGGGCATCCTGCTGCACGGCCCGCCGGGCACCGGCAAGACACTGCTTGCCAAGGCCGTCGCCCACGAGTCGGGCGCCAACTTCTTCGGCCAGTCGGCCTCCTCGTTCGTCGAGATGTTCGCCGGACTTGGGGCCGCGCGCATCCGGCGGCTGTTCAAGCAAGCGCGCGAGCACGCCCCGGCGATCATCTTCATCGACGAGCTCGACGCGGTCGGCGCTGCACGCGGCTCGGACATCTCGGGGGAGCGCGACCAGACGCTGAACCAGCTCCTGGTCGAGATGGACGGCTTCGACTCCCGCGACAACGTGATCGTGATGGCCGCGTCGAACATGCTCGAGAAGCTCGACCGAGCCCTTTTGCGGCCGGGGCGGTTCGACCGGCAGGTTTTCGTGCCGCCGCCCGACATGCGCGGGCGCCAGCGGATCCTCGGCGTGCACACGCGCCACAAGCCGCTTGCCCAGGACGTGGACATGGAGCGCATGGCGCGCCACACCGCCGGCCTCACGGGGGCGGACCTGGCCAACCTCTGCAACGAGGCGGCGATCCTGGCCGGCCGCGGCGAGCGCGACTTCATCACGCAAGCCGACTTCGAGGATGCCTTCGAGCGCGTGGTCGCGGGACTGCAGTCGCGAAAGGTGATCACCGCCCACGAGAAGCGCGTGGTCGCTTGGCACGAGGCGGGGCACGCGCTCGTCTCAGAGCTGCTGCCGACGGTGGACAAGGTCCAGAAGGTCTCGATAGTGCCCCGGGGCAAGGCGCTCGGATACACGCTCAACCTCCCGCAGGAGGACCGCTACCTGAAGTCGCGCGAGGAGCTGATCGATTACATGAAGGTGCTGCTCGCGGGACGGGTCTCGGAGCAGATCACTTTCGGTCGCGTAACGACGGGCGCCGCCGACGATCTCAAGCGGGTCACCGAAATCGCGCGCTCGATGGTCTACGAGTACGCGATGGGCACCTCGATCCGCTCCCATCAGGTTCCAGCCGACGACTACAACGTCTCCGAGGCGTTGCGTCGCACGCGCGACGGAGAGGTACAGGCGATCTCAGAGGAGTCCTACCGGGGCTCCTACCGGCTGCTGGCCGACCACCGCGACCTGCTCGACGAGATCGCCGAACGCCTGCTCGCCAACGAGGTGCTCGAGCGCCGCGAGATCCGCGAGATCATGGGGCGAGAGCGCTCCGGCGGACCGCCGCCGCGCGAGCTCGAAGAGCGCGAGCGGGCCGACCAGCTGCCGAGCGATCGCGCCGAGGCCCTCGCCTCCGAGCCCCCGGACGACTCGCCCTCGCCCTAGAGCTCGAGCGCCACCCGCATCAACTCGACCGAGCGCCCGAGCTCGAAGGCACGATCGCCGGGTGCCGCGAGGATCGACTCCGCCCGGCGCCCCAGACCAGCGCTGCGGGCGATCCCCTTCTCGTTCAGTGCCCACTCGCCGCGCTCCGCCAGCGCCGCCTGTGCCGCCTCGATCGCCGCCTTGGCGAGCAGCCCGACACACGTGGCCACGTCGCCGCGCTCGGCGATCGCCTCGGCGACGCCCAGGGAGAACGCCGCGCTCGCCCGCCAGCGGGGAGGCGCGGACCCGCGCAGCGGCTCGGGGAACGCCGGGCGCGGCAGCTCGCCGGCCAGCACCTCGGCGAGGGCAAGCTCTCCGGCGAGCACGTACGTGGCCATTCCCGCCACGTAGCCCTCGACCTGGTCGATCTCGTAGCGGCCGGCCTCGGCCTCGGCGAGCCAGTGCTCGACGGCGTCGAGTTCGCGGTACAGCAGATCGACCCGCTGCCCGTCCACCGTCAGCGAGGCCCCGCCGTTGACCAGCCGACCCCAATCGCCCGGCTCGACCACCTCGCCCTCGAATCCCAGCGCTCGCACGTCCTCCGCGCTGATCCGATCACGGTAGTACAGGCCGAAGTCCCAGTCGCTCTCCTCCCGCGCGGTCGCAGCGGCGCGGGAGCCGCCCAGGGTCACCGCAACCACTCCGGGGAGGTCGCGAAGGCGCTCGGCGAGCTTGCGCATGACGCCAGTCTTGCGCGCCCCGGCCGTCTTGTCCGCCCGGGCTCCTGCGAGAGGCCAATGTCACCGTCAATAGACTGGCTTCGGTGTTCCAGCTCATTGATCACGTGGGCTTTGCGGTATCCGACCTGGAGCAGGCGGTGGCCCTCTACGAGGACACCTTCGGGATGCCGGTCGTGCACCGGGAGACGGTCGAATCGCAGGGCGTGGAGGCGATGCTGCTCGAGGTCGGCGACGGGCACGTCGAGCTGCTCCGCCCCCTGGGGCCAGACACCGTGGTGGGCCGGTTCATCGCCAAGCGCGGCGAGGGCCTTCACCACGTCGCCTACCGAGTCGAGAACATCGATAAGACGCTGGCCACGCTGAGGAAGTCCGGCGTCGAGCTGATCGACTCCGAGGCGCGAGTCGGCATCTGGGGCAGCCGCGTCGCATTCCTGCATCCGACGGCGACCGGCGGCGCGCTCACCGAGCTTGTCGAGCCGGTCGAGGGCGACTGGCGACGCCGAGGAGGAAGCCGATGACCGAGGAGATGAAGCGGGTCGAGATCGGGTTCGGAGGTGGCCAGGTGATGAGCTCCCGCCTCGAGGCCAGGTATCTCGAGGCGCTACGGGAGGCGCTGGTCTCCACCGACAAGCTGGCGAGCGAAGCCGCCAGCTGGTACGAGCTCGAGTCCGAGGACGGCGTGATCTCGCTCGATCTGCGTCAGGTGGTGTTCGTGCGTGTCGCCGCCGCCCCCCACACGATCGGCTTCTCGGGCACGTGAGGAAGCTGGTCGCGCTCGCCGCCCTCGTGGTGGGCGCAGTGGCGCTGTGGTGGCGCAAGAACCCCTCGGCGTGCCCCTACAGCCAGCGCTTCTGGGTCGAGGCGCCGCACCCGCTGATTACCCGCGCCCGCCTGCGCGAGATCCTCGAGCCGCAGCCGGGCGAGCGCGTGCTCGAGATCGGCCCCGGCACCGGCTACTACACGCTCGACCTCGCGGCCTGGGTGGGCGAGGAGGGAGCTATCGAGATCTTCGACATCCAGCAGGAGATGCTCGACCACACGATCCGCGCCGCCGCCGAGCGCAGCCTCTTGAACGTCAATCCCACTCGCGGCGACGCCCAGGAGCTGGGCTGGGACGACGACACCTTCGATGCCGCGATCCTGATCACGGTGCTCGGCGAGATCCCCGACCAAGACGCGGCGCTGCGCGAGGTTGCCCGCGTGTTGCGACCCGGCGGGCGCCTGATCGTCGGCGAGCTGCTCGGCGACCCGCACTACGTCACTCCGGGATCGCTTCAGCGGCGAGCCGAGGCCGCGGGCCTGCGATTCGAGCGCCGTGTGGGCCCGAGGGTTGGGTACTTCGCGCGCTTCAGGGCCTGATCGCCGTCGCGGTCCGGGGCCAATCGGCTCAAGGGAGTAGGCGCTCCATTCCATTACGAGCACGGCGGAAGGCGCTTCGGTCGCCGAACAGCTGGAACGACGCGTTGGCGCTCTGGATGAGCGCCTGAAGCTCGAAGGCGAGCTGCGCAGGGTCGCTGGCGCCGGCGATTCTCGCCTGGCGCTCGAGCTCGGCGAGCCACGCGCCGACGGCATCCCGGATCCGGTCCCTCCAGGAAACACGCGCCGCTCGAGGTGGGAGACATAGCCTTCGCAGAGCGCCCGGAGCCTCGGCGCCCCCTCCCGCTTCCCGAGTGCCGGCTCGACCACGTCGTGCACGAAGCGGCGCGCGGCCGCCTCGACTGTCGCCAGCTGCAACTCCTCCTTCGAGCCGAAGTGCCCGAAGAGGCCGCTCTTGCTCATCGCCAGCTCGCTCGCCAGGCGGCCGATCGTCAACCCCTCGAGGCCCTCGGCGGACGCCAGCTCGACTGCCCGCTCGAGGATCGCCTCGCGCGTCCCCTTCGCCTCACGGGCTTCCTTCGTCGCCAGAGCTCTCGGCCTCGTCGGTGCCATCGTAGGCATCATAGCCGCGTGCCCGCACGAACGTTCGTGCGATAAGCTGCACGCCTCGTTCCAACCGGCAACGTGACTGGAGGCGACCGATGGCTGAGTACGCGGTGAAGAGGATTGACGAGATGGAGGCGGTGTACGCCGGCGCGTTCAAGCGCGCGCGGGCCGAGCTCGGCGTCCAGTCGTTCGGAATGCAGGTGCTCGACATGCCGCCGAACGCGCACCAGTATCCGGAACACGATCATGCCGGCGACGGTCAGGAGGAGGTCTACGTCGCGCTCCACGGCTCGGGCGAGGTGGAGATCGACGGGGAGCGCCACCAGCTGGACCCCGGAACGATGGTTCGCGTCAGCGCCGGGACCATGCGCAAGATCTGGCCCGGCGAAGAGGGACTTCGGGTGCTCGCGATCGGGGGGTGCACGGGCAAGGCCTACGAGCCGCCCGAGGCCTCGAAGCTGGGCGCGCCAGACCCGTTGTTGCAGCAACAGGCCTAGCGGGCGAGGGCGGGCCAGAGGCTCTCCTCCGCGTCCAGCACGCCGGCGGCCTCCTCGCGGGCGCGAGACCACAGCTCGGGGTCCGGCCGGTCGGATTCGCTGGCGGCGAGCAACGCGTCGGCCAGCGACGTCCATCGGGCCGCCGCCCGTGCGGCGAGCGCCGCCTCCTCGTAGCCGGCCTGGCTCAGGAAGCGCGAGTACATGAGCCGGAAGTTGCCGCCGCCGGTTCCGCGGCGTTCGATCACCTGGTAGCCGAACCGCGCGCACCAGCGCCAGTCCTCGACCTGCTGGGGCCAGTCGCCCACCTCGGCGGCGAAACGGCGCAGCGCCGGCAGGCCCTCGTAGTCACCCAGCGGGGGATCAAGCATCTGCTTGGCGTTGCGCTCGATCGCGTCCGCCGATGCTGCGCGGATGTCGGCCAGCTCGGCCCCTTCCGGCACCGTGAGCATGTGACCGTCGAGGGGGAAGACGGGATGCGTGCCGTGCCGCGCGCGGGCAAGGTTGTCAAGGCGCGTCGTCTGCAGCTCCTCGAACGAGGTGTCGGAGAGGTAGGCGACCTCGGCGTCATAGCCGGCCAAGACCACGGCGTGACCCGGGAAGTGCGCCGAGGTGCCGTAGTGGTCGAGGTAGTAGAGGTCGGTGAGGAGGATGGCGGGACGCGCTCCGTCGACCGCGGCCTGCGCCGCCTCCCAGGCGGCTTCGGGATCGGCGAAGGTCTCGAGCCGGATCGGCGCGGCGGTCAACTGCACGAACTGCTCCTCGAGCCGCCCAACGCGCCCGTTCGTGAATCGCGACGGCGAGGAGCCGTCGAGCACCACGTAGTAGAAGCTGAGGCCCGCCCCGAGGCCGAGCGCCATCTCCTCGGAGATCGCGGCGCCGTGGAAGGCGAGCAGGTTGCGAAGCGCAGTCGATCCGCAGTGGTTCCCCGGTACGTGGCGGTAGCCGGGGACCATCCTCGGCGCTGTGGTCGCCTCCATGCGGCGGGATTCTCCCCGATCGGCGCCGCCGTATCCTGCGCTCGGTGCTCGAGCGGCTGCAAGAACTCGACCGGCGCCTGCTTCGCAGGATGCGTACGCGCTACCACGCGCCCCAGATCGAGGACGCGGTGAAGGCGCTCGGCATGGCGGGAGAGTGGGGTGCTGTCTGGGTGGCGATCGGCCTTGCGGGCGCCGCTGTCGATACGACGCGACGCGAGCGCTGGATGCGCGCCGCCGCTGTCGCGCCCGCTGCGGTCGGCGTCAACTACCTGGTCAAGCTCGCCGTGCGCCGGCGGCGCCCACGGCTGCGTCGTCTGCCGCCCCTGGCCGCCGCTCCCAGCAAGCTCTCGTTTCCGTCGGCCCACGCCACGTCGTCGCTGGCGGCGGCGACCGCGATGGGGCGCGTCGCTCCGGGAGCACGCCCGCCGCTCTACGGGCTTGCCGGAGCGATCTGCCTGACCCGCCCCTACCTCGGCATGCACTACCCCTCGGACGTGCTCGGCGGCGCCGCCATCGGGCTGGTGATCGGCCGGCTGTGGCCGGGGTTGAGCGGGAAGGGCGCCGAGGACCGCCTGATCGATCTGGCGGCGAGCGTCGGTCCCTGGGCCGTCGCCGGTTCGGCCGATGGCTCGAGCGCCGATGGACACCTGCGCGCCCCCGTCTCCCAGCCATCGGGCCAGCACCCCCTCGGGGAAGGCGAGTCAGGGCGGTCGTGAAGGTCGGCATCGTCGGCCTGCCCAACGCCGGCAAGACGACGCTCTTCAACGCCCTCACGCGGGCTGCTGCGGAGACCGCCACCTACCCCTTCACCACGGTCGAGCCCAACGTCGCGATCGTCGAGGTTCCCGACGAGCGCCTGGCGGCGGTGGCAGAGGCGGCGGGCGCGAGCCCGCAGATCCCGGAGACGATCGAGTTCCACGACATCGCCGGCCTGGTGCGCGGCGCCTCGGCGGGCGAGGGGCTGGGAAATCGCTTCCGGCCGAGATCCGCGAGACCGACGCGATCTGCCACGTCGTCCGCACCCACGGCGACGAGCGGGTCCCGCATCCCGACGGGCGGGTGCATCCGGCCGCCGACGCGGAGGTGGTGGACGCCGAGCTCTTGCTCGCCGATCTCGACCAGGCGGAGCGGCGCCTGGAGCGGGTTCGCAAGGAAGCGGCGTCCGGGGCAAAGGAGGTCGCGGCCGAACGCGACTGGCTAGAGGGGGTGGTCGAGGCCATCGGCCGTGGCGAGCCGGCGCGGGCGTTGCCGGCCCCGGTTCTGGCGCCGGAGGCGCCGGCGCACCTCCAGGCGCTGAGCTCCAAACCGGTGCTCTACGTCGCCAACGTCGACGAGGGAGAGGGCGAGCCGGCAGCGGAGCTGGTCGAGCACGCCCGCCGCGCGGAAGCGGGCTGCATCGCGGTCAGCGCCCGGATCGAGGCGGAGTTGGCGGAGCTGCCCGGCGAGGAGGCCGTGGAGATGCGCTCCGAGCTGGGACTGGCGGAACCGGGGCTGGAGCGGCTCGTGCGAGCCGCGTACCAGCTGCTCGACCTGGTGACGTTCTTCACGGCGCATCGCGGCAGCGAGGCGCGCGCGCGGGCGCTGCGGCGCGGGCTCACCGCCTGGGACGCCGCCGGCAAGGTGCATACCGACATCCAGGCGGGCTTCGTGCGCGCCGAGGTGATCGGCTGGCGCGAGCTCGTCGAGGCCCGTGGCTACGCCGAGGCCCGGGAACGGGGGCTGATCAGAACCGAGGGCCGCGACTATGCCATTCGCGACGGCGACGTGATCACGATTCGGCACTGAGACGGCGCGCAAGACACGATTACCGCCGCCCGAGGTCCGGCGCCGCGGATGGACGGCGCCGCGGTTAGATTCTGCGGGTGCGAAGCGAGGCCCGTTTTCCGCGCCTCGGCCACGAGGCCGGGCACTACGAGAGCTTCTATCTGAAGGCCTCGCGACCGACCGGGGGTCAGAGCGTGTGGATTCGGCACACCGTCCACAAGCGGCCCGCCGAAGCGCCCACGGCCGCGCTGTGGCTGACCGTGTTCGACGCCGACGCGCCGGGACCGCGAGCGACCAAGGCCAGCTTCGCCGCGGCGGAGCTCTCAGCGCCCGAAGGCGCCTACATCCGCGTGGACGGTGCCGTGCTCGAGCCCGGCCGGGCCGCCGGCGAGATCGACACGCCCGAGCTCCTGGCGAGCTGGGAGCTCAGCTTCGACGATCCTGGGAAGGCGTTCCACCACCTTCCCTACGAGCGGCTCTACGAGGCGCCGCTGCCGCGTACCAAGTTCCTCAGCCCGTACCCGAGCGCGCGCTTCGAGGGCACGGTGACGGTCGGCGGCGAGCGAATCGAGGTCGCCGACTGGCCGGGGATGATCGGTCACAACTGGGGGGCCGAGCACGCCGAGCGCTGGGTGTGGATCCAGGGCGCCGACCTGGGCGGCGAGCGGGGGAGCTATCTCGACGTGGCCGCCGGTCGGATCAAGGTCGGGCCGATGACGACGCCGTGGGTGGCCAACGGAATGCTGCGCATCGACGGCTCCGAGCATCGGCTCGGCGGCTTCGATCGCATCCTGTCGACGAAGCTGGGCGAGCAGCCGACCTCCTGCGACTTTCGGCTCTCGGGCAAGGACCTGAAGCTCCGCGGCCGGGTCTCGTCGGAGCCGCGGAACTTCGTCGCCTGGATCTATGCCGACCCGAAGGGCCCCGAGCACAACACGCTCAACTGCTCGATCGCCGACCTCGAGCTTGAGATCGAGCGCCGCGGTCGCGAGCCCGAGCGCCTCGAGCTGAGCGGCGGCGCCGCGTACGAGATCGGGATGCGCCAGACCGACCACGGGATCCCGGTCCAGCCCTATCCAGACGGCTGACGGCGCGCCACCGTTGGCGGTGGGCCGATCATGCTCACGATGGGGGCCTCACTCGCCCCAGCGCACTGCGGAGCTACCTCCTGAGGAAGCGCGCCCAGGTGCTCCGGAGGGCGAGAAGCCCCTGGAGCCCTGGGCCGGAGACGTTGGAGCTCCCGTGCGAGCCGACCACCCGGGCGCGGACGATCCGCGGAGAGTCGCCGCGCTCCAGGACCTTGATCTTGCGGAGCCTGCCGGAGAAGAGCCCCGAGAGCCGCGACTCAATCTCGCGCTGCGAGTAACGGACCGTCCACCTGTGGTACGGAGATGCTCCGTCGTAGGGGTCCGGGACGCTCTTCAGATAGGAGACCGGCGTGGCGCCGGGGAAGCCGAACTGGACGCTCTCCGTCTGACCGCCGGAGGTCGAGAAAAAGTACGTGGTCGCGACATGCTTGCCGTGGCGCACCACTTCGCCCTTGGTGCGCTTGGTCGCCCGGTTGGTGCGCACGCTCTCGGAGTCCTTGCCGCCGTAGACCTGGGGGCGGCGACCGCCTGGGCCTCAAGCGCCGCCAGCGGCCATGACGACGGCACCTCGTTCGGCACCACGCCCTTCACGTATGCATCGAGCGCGACCGCGTTGATGACCAGCAGGCCGCTGCCCGCCGCCGTTGCCTTCAGCTTCCCTCGGTAGACGCCCTTGCCCCCGACCCGGATCGTGCCCTGGCCCGTGGCCGTGCCCGTGCGGCCGCAGCTCCCAAGCTTTCGCCCGTGGGAGCCTCGCAGCACCACGTGGGAGCCGGACCGCTTGAAGCGGTATCCGTGGTTGCGACGAAGCCGCTGGCCGCAGGCCTTCGTCGCCTTCCTGAACCTCACCGAGTCCGGCCCTGAGGCAAGCAGAACCCTGATCGTGCGGCTCCGCGCGTGTCCGATGTGCGTGTGCTTGTAGTAGTGGCCGACGATCTCCTGGTAGCCACGCCCGTGTTGGGCAAAGCCGTAGGCCCCGTACTGGCTCATGCCGACCCCGTGGCCCCAGCCCCGCCCCTTGATCACCCATTTGGCGCCGGTCGCGCCCGCAGGCCAGGCGAGCGCAGCCAGCGCCGCGACGCAGACCACCAGACCAACTGCCGCGCTTGTCCTTTCCTTCGCCGCCATTTCCCTGGGGGGACCCAACACCCTACGGGGCCAAGGTCGCGCTTCGACTGCCGGCGCCCATTCCCTTCCGTTCCGTACGCTGCGGGTGACCCGCTTACCGCCGGGGTACTGTCGGCACGAAGCCGTGATTGGAGGTTCCAGATGAGCATCGCGACGCAGGAGCAGACCGTCGTCGACCAGGTCGAGAAGCGCCTCTACATCGGCGGCGAGTGGCGTGACGCAAGCGGCGAGGGCGCGCTGACCGTCGAGGACCCCTCGACCGGAGAGGCCCTGTGCGAGATTGCCGACGCCACCCCGGAGGACGCCAAGGCGGCACTCGACGCCGCCGTCGCGGCCCAGGCCGAGTGGGCCGCCACGCCGCCCAACGAGCGCGGCGAAATCCTCTGGCGCGCCTTCGAGGCCCTCAACGAG
>VAYK01000188.1:0-1702 GCA_005884985.1 Actinomycetota bacterium
CAACTTCACCTGGCAGTGGTCGAACTTCAAGGACGCGCTGTCCCTGTACGACGCTCCGTTCCTGCGCTCGTTCTACTACGCCGGCATCGCGACGCTGATCGCCCTCGCAATCGGCTATCCGCTCGCGTACGCGATCGCCTTCAAGGGGGGCAGGTGGAAGAACGCGATGCTGTTCGCGGTGGTGGCTCCGTTCTTCACCACCTATCTGATCCGCACGATCGCCTGGGAGACGATCCTCTCCGACCAGAGCCCGGTTGTCCACGCGCTCCAGACCGTCGGTCTGGTGTCTTCCAGCGGCCGCGTGCTGGCAACCGGGAGCGCGGTGATCGCCGGCATCACCTACAACTTCCTGCCCTTCATGGTGCTGCCGATCTACGCCAGCCTCGAGCGCGTGGACGAGAGCCTGATCGAGGCCGCGAAGGACCTGTACGCCTCGTCGCGGCACGCGTTCCTCCGGGTGACCCTCCCACTCTCGCTGCCCGGCATCGTCGCCGGCACCCTGCTCACCTTCATCCCCGCGGTCGGCGACTACATCAACGCCTTCTTCCTCGGCAGCCCGAGCAACCACATGATCGGCAACGTGATCCAGGGCCTCTATCTGACTCAGCGCGACTATCCGGCGGCCGCGGCCCTCTCGTTCGTGCTCATGGCGCTGATCATGGTCGCCGTATTCATCTACATCCGCTTCGCGGGCTCCGAGGCGCTGATGGGTGAGGAAGCGGTGGGGGCCTGATGGAGGCCGGGACCGCCGCAGCTCCCGGATACGTCCGCCGCGAGTCGGCTTTCAGGCGAGCGTGGACGTGGCTGCGCCAGCACGCGCTCAACATCTATGCGGGCCTGGCGATCGCGTACCTGCTGATCCCGATCGCGATCATCATCTTCTTCTCGTTCAACAACCCGACGGGCCGCTACAACTACACCTGGGTCGGCTTCACCCTCGACCACTGGCGCAACGTCTTCGGGATCCCCGACCTCAACAGCGCCCTGCTCACGAGCCTGCGCCTCGCGGGGCTCGCAACGCTGATCTCGACCGCGATCGGCACGCTGATGGCGCTCGCCCTCGTCCGCTACCAGTTCTTCGGGCGACGCTCGTCGAACTTCCTGATCGTCGTCCCCATGGCGACGCCCGAGGTGGTGATGGGTGCCGCTCTCCTGTCCTTCTTCCTGATCATCAACACGCCCACGCTCGGGTTCTCGACCCTCCTGATCGCCCACGTGATGTTCTGCATCAGCTTCGTCGTAGTGGTGGTGCGCTCGCGATTGATCGGCTTCGATCGCAGCCTCGAGGAGGCGGCGCAGGACCTGGGGGCGAACCCGTTCCAGACCTTCGTGCGGGTCACGCTGCCGCTGATCATGCCCGGGATAATCGGGGCGGCCCTGCTCGCCTTCGCGCTCTCCATCGACGACTTCGTGATCTCGAACTTCAACTCGGGAACTACCGTCACCTTCCCGCTCTTCATCTTCGGCGCCGCGCAGCGCGGCATTCCGGTCGAGGTGAACGCGATCGCGACGATCCTGTTTTCCACCACGCTGTTGGCGATGGGCTTCACGGTCCTGCAGCAACGGCGCGCCGACCGGCTCGCGTCGGTCCGGCCACCCCAGGAGGGCGAGGTCCTGGTCTAGAGGCCGAGGTCCCGGGCGATGCCCGGGGTGTGGGCGCCGAGGAAGACGAAGACCGGATGCGGGGCCCCCGCGGTCCCGA
>VAYK01000188.1:1707-6168 GCA_005884985.1 Actinomycetota bacterium
TCCTCGCTCGCGGCCCCCACGAGCAGGTACTTCCAGTGGCGCCTGACGTCGATGCCCTCATCGGCCAGACGGTGAGCCAGCCCGAGCGTCTCGCGCCGCGACGGCAGGTCGATGCGGACCTCCCACTGGTAGTCCCAGCGAGAAGCCGGCTCGCGCTCTGCCGCCTCCTCGTGGCGCTCGCGCTCCGCGGCACGTTGCTCCTCGGTCTCCGGCATCGGTACCGAGGCGTCCTGCCACGCGTCCGCGTCAGGATGCCAGCGGGTCACCGCGACCTCCGCGCTCAGGCCCTCGGCGGCGACCACGTCGCGCGCCACCCGCTCGGCCTCCCGCGCCTGTTCCTCCGTCCGGGCGTAGAGGAACATCTTCGCTCCGTCGCGGGTGACGATCACCCTGTCGCCGAGGCGCTCGCGGGCCTCGTCGTCGAGGTCGAGGGAGCGCAGCCGCTCGCCGAGGGTAAATCCGTGCTGCTCGTCGTCGAGGTCGACCTCGACTCGCCACTCGTCGGACATCGGCGGAAGTCTCTCATGGCCCCTCGAAGCCGCGCCCTGCGGTTGCCGGGGCGGCCGCTAGCATCGCTGCCGTGGAGGAGCCGGAGACCTCGGAGGGAAAGCCGCCGGACGGGGCAGGCGCCTGATGGCGCTGCAGGAAGCCGACGGGCCGGTTGGCGCCCCCTGGGAACGACCGTTGGCGGGCGTCCTCGACCGGCTCGCGGTCGAGTCGGAGCTCCTCGCCCAGAACCCGCTCGGTGACCCGTCGCGGCGACCGCTGTACGTGTACCTGCCCCCCGGGGTCGAGGTCGACCACCCGCGCCCGTTGCCGTCCGTCTACGTAATCCAGGGCTACTTCGGCCAGCTCGACTCCTGGTGGCGCCGCGAGCCCTTCGAGCCGAACGTCTTCGAGGGAGTCGACGCGATGTTCGCCGCCGGCGGCTGCCCCGATGCGATCGTCGTCTTCGCCGACTGCTGGACGTCATACGGCGGCTCGCAGTTCCTCAACTCGACCGGTACCGGGCGCTACCAGGACTACCTCTGCGACGAGGTGGTGCCGTTCATCGACGGCCGCTACCCGACGGCCGCCGACCGCGACCGGCGCGGCATCGCCGGCAAGTCGTCGGGCGGCTACGGCGCGATGGTGGTGCCGATGATGCGCCCCGACGTCTTCGGGGCGCTCGCCTCCCACGCGGGCGACGCGCTCTTCGAGTGCTGCTACATACCCAGCTTCGCCAAAACCGCGCGCAAGCTCCGCGACGAGTTCGAGGGCTCCTATGACGTCTTCTTCGAGCGCCTCGCGGGGGCCGACCGCTTCGAGATGGCCAAGTTCGCGGACCCCCTGATGGGCTACGGATGCGCGGCCTGCTTCTCCCCCGATCCCGATCGCCCCGGCAGGCCGGTGCTGCCGTTCGAGCTCGCGACCGGGCGCCTGGTGGACGAGGTCTGGGAGCGCTGGCTCGAGCTCGACCCGGTGCGAATGGCGCCGCGCCACGCCGACGCCCTGCGCTCGATGCGTCGCATCTACCTCGATGCCGGCAAGTCCGACGAGTGGTACCTCGACCTCGGCGCCCAGGCCTTCGCAACCGAGCTCGAGAAGCTCGAGGTCGACCACACGCTGGAGCTCTTCGACGGCAAGCACGGCGGCCTCACTTACCGCTATCCCACCGCGATTCGCGAGCTGGTGCTGGCCCTTGGCTCCTAGCGAACCCAGCGCATGGGGTAGCCCGGAGATCAGCGCCCGATGTGGATGCCGATCCGCTCGGGTAGGCCGCTGATGGCGCGGGTCAGTGGATCCGGCCGTCGTCCCTCCTCCTCGAGCCGCTCGCGGCGCAGCAACGCGGCACGGATGATCGCCCCGCCGGCGTAGCGAAGCGGCTCTGGCGGGACCCGAACCGGCGGCGGCTCGACGATCGGCAACCGTGTGACCTCGTCGCGGCAGTCCAGCGCCAGCGAGGCGAGAATGCGCCCGGCGACGCGGGAGGGCCCAACCCCGTTTCCCGTATAGCCGAACGCGTAGTGGACGCGGTCTCGGTCGATGCTGCCGACCACAGGCAGGTGCGTCGGGGAGACGTCGATCGGCCCACCCCAGGCGTGCTCGATCCGCCTTCCAGTGAGCGCTGGGAAGAAGCGGACGAGGTGGCGCTCCACCTCGGCGACCACGCTGCGGTCCAGCTCGACCCGGCCATTCAGGCGGGCACCCGGCGCGACCCGGCCGCCTCCCCAGCCGAAGGCGATCCGTCCGTCGGGCGTGGTGCGGAAGTAGTGGATCATCGCCCGCGAGTCGGTGATGCACTCACCACCCGTCCAGCCGAGCTCGGCGACCAGGTCGGGCACCGGCTCGGTGACCACCATGTGACTGGAGGTGACGGTGAGCCGCCGGCGCAGGGGCCTGTGGCCGGCGAGCGCCGGGCCGGTGGCGAGCACCGCGGCGGCCGCGCGCACGCAGCCGCGATCGGTACGCACCTCCACGCCCTGGCGTGCCGCGTCGAGGCGCCGGACGCGCGAGCCCTCGAAGATCGTCGCCCCGCGCTGCACAAGCCGGGCGCGAAGCCCGAGCGCCAGGCGTGCAGGCTGGATCGTGGCGGCCGCAGGATAGAACGCCCCGGCGCGGAAGATCGGCGAGTCGCAGCGGGCTCGCACCTCGGCTTCGGACAACGCTCGGCAGGCGGCCGCAACGCCCAGCTCCGCGCAGGCGTCGGCGACCGCCCGCCAGGAGTCGTCGTGCGCCGCAGCCGTCGAGACCTGAAGGTAGCCGCCGCCGCGGTACCAGGCGTCCACGCGTTGCTCCTCGCACCAGCGTCCGATCCCCTCGACCGCGTCCTGTGATGCCCGCGTGAGCCGCAGCGCGGCGGCGTCACCGAAGCGCCGTCGAAGCGCCGGCAGGCCGAACCACATCGCGTTCACGAAGCCGCCGTTGCGCCCGCTCGGACCCGCGCCGCAGCGCTCGGCCTCGAGCAGGACCACACCCGCCTCGGGCTCGAGCTCGGTGAGGAACCACGCCGCCCACATCCCCGTGTATCCGCCGCCCACGACCACCACGTCGGCGGCGAGCTCTCCCTCCAGCGGGGGGACCCCCGGGCCGGGCTCGGCCTCCTCCTGCCACCAGCCTCGCGCCGTGTGCTTCGTGGCCACGGGCGCGATTATCCCCGCACCCGGGCCACTCGCCCCGGCGTCCCGAGCCCTACCGGGCCGACTCGGCGGCGCGGGTCTCGTGGAGCTCGATCAACTCGCGCTGGGCGTTACGCGGCTTGCCGTCCGGCCGACGGCGGACCCAGCCTCCGTCCGAGCCGAGGACCCAGGCGTTGGTGTTGTCGGCGAGACAGCGGTCCAGAACGTCGAGGAGCTCGGCACGGATCTTGTGGTCCTCGACCGGGGTGACCAGCTCCACGCGGTTGTACAGGTTGCGGGGCATCAGGTCGGGCGAGCCGATGTAGACCCGTTCTGTTTCCCCGGGCCGCTCGAACGAGAAGATCCGCGAATGCTCCAGGAAACGGCCGACGACCGAGACGACCTCGATGTTGTCCGAGACGCCGCGAACCCCAGGCCGTAGCGCACAGATCCCGCGCACGTTGAGGTCCACCCGCACACCGGCCTGCGAAGCCCGGTAGAGCGCCCTGATTGAGGGCACGTCGAGCAGCGCGTTCATCTTCATCCGGATTCGAGCCGGGCGATCGGGCGAGTGCGCCTCGATCGTGCGCTCGATCTCGCGCAGGATTCCCTCTTTGAGGTTGAAGGGCGCGAGCAGGACCTTGCGGTAGCCGCGCGGCCGCGAGTAGCCGGTCAGGTAGTTGAACATCTCGCCCAGGTCGGCGCCGATCTGCGGGTCGGCTGTGAACAGGCCGAGGTCGGTGTACAGGCGGGCGGTCTTCGGGTTGTAGTTGCCGGTGCCGATATGTGCGTAGTGCCGGACACCGTCGCCCTCGCGACGAACGATCAGGACGCACTTGGCGTGGCTCTTCAGCGACGGCAGGCCGTAGACGACGTGCACGCCGGCCTCCTCCAGCTTCTTCGCCCACCGGATGTTGGCCTGCTCGTCGAAGCGTGCCTTCAGCTCCACCACGCAGACGGCCTGCTTGCCGCGCTCGGCCGCCTCGATCAGCGACGGCACCAGTGGGGAGTCGGCGCTCGTCCTGTACACGGTCTGCTTGATCGCCAGCACGTCCGGGTCGTCCACGGCCTGTTTGACGAAGCGGTTGACCGAGGTGGTGAACGAGTCGTACGGATGATGGACAAGGATGTCCGCTTCCCGGGTCGCCGCGAAGACGTCGGCCTCCGCCCCGTCCTCGCCAAGCAGCCCCGGCTGCGTGACCGGGGTGTGAGGCGGGTCGCGCAACTCGCTGAAGCCGCTGATCCCGGCTACGTCCAACAGATCCGACACGTCGAGCAGCCCGTCGGTCTCATACAGCTGGCGCGCGTCGATCACCAGCGCATCACGGAGCTGCTCGCGCAGCCGCGGGCTCATAGCCCGGTC
>VAYK01000037.1 GCA_005884985.1 Actinomycetota bacterium
CAGAGGATCTCCCGGGCGCCCGAGTTGTCCGCCACCCTGAGCTTCGTCTCCTGCTGGATCATCGGGGCGCTCGCTCCAGGACCTCGAGCAGCCGCCAGCGCTTCGTGCGCGAAAGCGGGCGTGACTCGACGACGCGGACGACGTCGCCCTGCTGCGCCTGATTGGCGTCGTCGTGGGCGTGAAGCTTGCTGGTCCGGCGGACGACCTTCTCATAGGTCGGGTGGCGCCTGACGACCGCGATCTCGACCGTGATCGTCTTGTCGCCGTCAGCCGAGACCACGGTGCCCTGGCGGACCTTCTTTGCACCCGGCTCGCGCGGTGCCGCGGGGGTTCCGCTGCCCGGCTCGCCGCGCTTACTCCGACGGGTGGCTCGGTAGCGGCGACGACGCTCCTTGGAAGCGCGGCGCTCTACGGCCCGCTCCATCGCCCGCTGCTCGGGCGTGCGGGCAGGACGCGGCGGGCCAGAGGCGCGTGAGCGCTCTAGCCTGCGCCGCTCTTTGGGATCCTCGGAAACCTCGGCTCCGCCTTCGGATTCCTCGGAGGGCGCTGCCTGAGGCGCCGCGTCTTGCTCGGCAGCCGGCTCCGGTTCCGCGGCGGGCCCTTCGGCGGTGGACTGCTCGGCGGCAGCCTCCGGCTCGGCCGCCTCTTCGGCGGCCTCTGGGGCCTCGGCCTCGTCGCCGGCCTCGGGCTCCTGAGCTTCCTCTTGCTCTCGCTTGTCGTCCTTGGCTGTCACCGGAGTTCCTTTTGAAGGTCGATACCACGCTGGTGCGCCACCGTCAGCAGGCGGGCGACATCGCGGCGGGCCCCGCGCAGGCCCGCCGTGTTCTCGAGCTCGCCGGTGGCGTGGCGGAAGCGCAGGCTGAACGCCTCCTCGCGTGCCTGCTTGAGCCGCTCGACGAGGTCGTGGTCGTTGAGCGCGTGCACATCCGATCCCTTCACTCCGCCACCCCCTCGCGCTTCACGAACTTCGTCTTTATGGGCAACTTGTGTCCAGCGAGCCGGATCGCCTCCCGCGCAAGCTCCTCGGGCACACCGGCAAGCTCGAACATCACCCGGCCGGGCTTGACCACCGCGACCCAGCCGTCGGGATTGCCCTTGCCCGAGCCCATCCGCGTCTCGGCCGGCTTCTTCGTGTAGGGCTTGTCCGGGAAGACGTTGATCCAGGCCTTTCCGCCACGCTTGATCTTCCGGGTCATGGCGACGCGCGCGGCCTCGATCTGGCGGTTGGTGATCCAGCCGCGATCGAGCGCCTTCAGCCCGTACTCGCCAAAGGTCACCTGATGGCCGCCCTTGGAGTTGCCGCGCATGCGCCCGCGATGGACCTTGCGATGCTTGACGCGCTTCGGCATCAACACTATTCCTCGCCCTCCTCGGTCTTGGGCTCGCCGCCGGTCGCGGGCTCAGCCGCCTCGGAGCGCTCAGGTTCGACTGCCGCGCCGTCGCCGCTGGTCGCCGTCGCCCCAGGTGTCGCTTCAGGCACCGCTTCCTGTGCGGGGGCCGGCTCGGGCGCGGGACGTGCGGCGGGTGCCTCGGTCTCCTGCCGAGGCCGGGGCTCGGGAGGCTGTGGCGGCTGCGAAGGCGTACGTTGCGCCGGCGCCGACGCGGGGCGGGCGGGACCCCCGGTCGCAGCTCCCGCGGGGGCAGGGGCGCGGCGCTGCGGACGGCCCGGGCGCTGGCGCGCGGAGCGCGGCGTCAGCGCGTCGGCACCCTCATCTCCCGGGCTGGGACCGTAGCCCTCGGGCATCACCTCGCCCTTGTTGATCCAGCACTTGACGCCGATGCGACCGGTCGTGGTGCGGGCCTCGACGAACCCGTAGTCGATGTCGGCGCGCAGCGTGTGAAGCGGAACCCGGCCGTCGGAGTAGCCCTCGGTGCGGGCCATCTCGGCGCCGCCGAGTCGGCCGGAGACCTGGACCTTGACGCCCTTGGCGCCCGAACGCATCGCGGAGGTCAGGGCGCGTTTCATCGCGCGCCGGAACGCGACCCGGTTCTGGAGCTGCTCGGCAATCGACTGGGCGACCAGCTTGGCGTCCAGCTCGGGGCGTTTGATCTCGCGGATGTTGACCTTGACCGGCTTGTTCATGAGCTTGTGCAGGTCACGGCGCAATGCGTCCACCTCGGAGCCCGACTTGCCGATCACGATCCCCGGTCGCGCCGTGTGGATATCGACTGTGACCTCACCGCGCTGCTTGACGATTCTGATGTCGGAGAGCCCGGCGTGCGCAAGCTTGCGCTGGATGTGGTCGCGGATCGCGATGTCCTCGAACAGGTAGTCCGCGAATTCGCGCTCGTTGAACCAGGTCGACTTCCAATCGTGGATGTAGCCGACCCTGAAACCCTCGGGATGAATCTTCTGTCCCATCGTCCCTCTCCCCCTAGTCGGTCGGCGTCAACGCGACGCTCACATGGCTCGTTCGCTTTTCGATCCTGGTCGCGCGGCCTCGCGCACGAGCTCGCCAGCGCTTCAGAGTCGGGCCCTCGTCGACGTGGATGTCGGCGATCCGCAGGTCCTCGGCCACAAGCTCGTGGTTGTTCTCGGCGTTGGCGGCTGCGGAGGCGATCAGCTTCGCGATCTCGCGCGACGCGCCGCGGGCCGAGAACTCGAGCAAGGTGCGCGCCTGGGGCACGGTGAGGCCGCGCACCTGGTCGGCCACCAGACGCGCCTTTCGCGGTGCGACCCGGACGTAGCGCGCGCTCGCGCGCACCACGGGCCCGTCGGACTCGCTTCCGTTGCGCTCGGCCACCTACCGTTCCGCCTTGGACCCGGAGTGAGCCCGGAAGGTGCGAGTGGGTGCGAACTCGCCCAGCTTGTGCCCCACCATCGACTCGGAGACGAACACCGGGACGTGCTTTCGCCCATCGTGAACGGCGATCGTGTGGCCGACCATGTCCGGGAAGATCGTCGAGCCCCTCGACCAGGTCTTGATCATCTGCTTGGAGCCGCTCTCGTTCATCTGCTGGATCCGCCTCAGCAGGCGTTCCTCGACGAACGGGCCCTTCTTGGTCGAGCGTCCCATTAGCGCAACTACCTCTTCTTCTTCCCTCGCCGCCGGCCACGGACGATCATCGCGTCGGACCTCTTGCCCTTCTTGCGCGTCCGATAGCCCAGCGTGGGCTTGCCCCAGGGGGTCTCCGGATGGCCGCCGGGCGTGTGATGCGCCTCGCCGCCGCCGTGCGGGTGGTCGACGGGGTTCATCGCCACGCCCCGAGTCTGCGGGCGGCGCCCCTTATGGCGGGCGCGGCCCGCCTTGCCCAGCGTGATGTTCTGGTGCTCGGCGTTCGAGAGCGTGCCGACGGTGGCGCGGCAGTCCGCTTGCACCATCCGCATCTCCGATGACGGGAGGCGCAGGGTTACCCTCCGGCCCTCCTTGGCGGCCACCTGGATCCCCGAGCCCGCCGCGCGTCCGAGGCGCCTCGAGCGTAACGGCAGCGCGTTGCCGGGCCGGATGTCGGCGCGTTCGCCCGACTCCACCCGGTTGCCGGGCTGCAGCCCCTGCGGAGCGAGGATGTACCGCTTCTCACCGTCCGCGTACTCCACCAGGGCGATGTAGCACGTCCGGTTCGGGTCGTACTCGATCGTCGCCACCCTCGCCGGCACGCCATCCTTGCGGCGCTTGAAGTCGATTCGGCGGTAGCGGCGCTTGGCGCCGCCGCCGCGGTGTCGCGACGTGATCCGGCCGCCGGAGTTGCGTCCGCCGCTCTTCGACTTGCCCTTCGTGAGCGGCTTGTGAGGCCGCTCCGCACTCAGCTCGTCGCGAAGCTGGAAGGTCGCGAAGCGTCTCCCGGGGCTGGTTGGCTTTGATTTTCGGATCGGCATGGATCAGTCTGCTCGTCGCTCGTCGCTCGTCATTCG
>VAYK01000039.1 GCA_005884985.1 Actinomycetota bacterium
CCCAGCGCAGGTACATGCGCAGGAGGACCTCGGCCCAGTCCTGCGAGTCGGTGCCGCCGGCCCCCGAGCGCACCGTGACTACGGCGTCGCCGGCGTCGTAACGGCCGTTGAACAGGCGCGCCTCCTCAAGCGTCCCCAATCGCTGCTCGAGCGAGCCAAGCTGGGCGTCGAGCTCGCCGGCCAGCTGGGCGTCGTCGGCCGCCAGCTCTGCCAGCTCCTCGAGGTCGGACAGGTCCGATTCGAGGGAGCGGAACGTCTGCAGCCTGCGCTGGGCGGCGGCATGGGCGGCCGACGTACGGGCCGCCTCCTCGGAGTCGTCCCAGAAGCCGGGCCGCTGCATCTCGACCTCGAGCTGCTCTACCTCGGACGCGAGCCCGGCAGGGTCAAAGGTAGTCCGCGAGCAAGGTCAAGCTCTCGCGGACGTCGGCGAGCCGCGCGGACACGCTCTCTCGGGAGACGGCCTCGGCCATCACCCAGAGCTTAGTGCTCGCCGCCGCCGCCGCAAATACTGCCTCGCCGGGCGACGGAACTTACATGCGGGCACACGCCGCGTTCGGATCAGGTGCGGCTTCGCCTATCGAAGCGATGCGGGCGCCCGCCTGCGATCCTCCTCGACCTCGTCGCGAACCGCGCAGCCCGCGAGATGATCGTTGACGAGCCCGCAGGCCTGCATCAGGGCGTAGGCGGTCGTCGGCCCGACGAAGCGAAAGCCGCGACGCTTCAGCTCCCGGGCGAGAGCCTTGGACTCGGGGGTCGTCGAGGGGACATCGTCGTAGGAGCGTGGCACCCGATCCCGGCTGTCGGGGCGAAACGACCAGATCAGGGCCGCCAGCGACTCGCCTCCATCGTGAAGCCCAGCGGCGGCGCGGGCGTTGGCGATCGCGGCGTCGATCTTGGCGCGATTGCGGACGATGCCGGCGTCAGCGAGCAGGCGCTGGACCTCGGCGTCGCCGAACGTCGCCACGGCCTCGATCTCGAATCCGGCGAAGGCGGCGCGGAACGCCTCTCGCTTGCGCAGGATTGTCAGCCAGGACAGACCCGACTGGAACGCCTCGAGGCAGACACGCTCGAAGAGGCCGTCATCGTCGGTGATCGGTCGGCCCCACTCGCGGTCGTGGTAGTCCACGTACTCAGGTGCCGCCACTCCCCAGCCGCAGCGCAGCCGTCCATCGGGTCCCGCGGCGAGCGCGTCGCTCACGCCTCCTCGGTCCCCACCCCCACCGCCTGCAGCGCCTCGTCGCGATTGTCGAAGGGCTGCCAGCGGGTGATCAGCCCGTCCTCGCCGATCGTCGCCACGATCGCCAGGTCCTGCGCGTCGGCGACATCTCCCCCCTCGCGCCAGAACCACTCGCGCCGCGTGAAGGCGATCACGTGCTTGCCTTCGTCGCGGATCGTGTCGAGGACGAGGCGCTGGTGAAGGTCGCCCGTGGGTTTGCGGGTCGCCCAGCGGCGCACCTCGTCGTGTCCGAGGACGATCCCCCCCGAAGCCTGGATCTCGACCTCCGGGTCGAGGACGGCCACCAGGGCGTCGAGATCCCCGTCGTTGAAGGCTTGGATGAAGGTGCGGGTGGCGTCGGCGCCGCTAGCGCTAGGCGCCATGGCACTTCTTGTACTTCTTGCCCGAGCCGCACCAGCAGGGATCGTTGCGGCCGATCTTCTCCCGATCGGCCTTGACGACCGTGGTCGGGTTCTCGCTCTGCCCGATTCCGTTTCCCGATCCGTCGCCGGCGGCGACCGGCGCTGCGCCCTGGAGGCCCACCGCGCCGGCGGCCGCCGCCGCGCCCGCGGCCTCCTGCATCGCGGAGGGCTGGTCGGGCCCGCCGCCCGCGTACTGAAGCTCCTGGGCCTCGGCGGGCTCCGGCTCGAAGTCCGCCGGCTCGACGTTCACCTCCACGTGGTAGATGATCCGCGCGAACTCTCCCCAGATCGAGTTCATCAGCTCGCGGAACATCGTGAAGCCCTCGTTCTTGTAGGCGACCAGCGGGTCGATCTGGGCGAAGCCGCGCAGATGGATGCCCTCGCGCAGGTAGTCCATCTCGTACAGGTGCTCTTTCCAGCGGTAGTCGATGATCTGGAGCAGGATCTGGCGCTCCAGGTAGCGCATCAGCTCCGAGCCCAGTTCCTGCTCGCGGCGCTCGTAGGCGGCCAAAGCGTCCTCGGTCAAGACGCGCGCGATCTCCTCGCGGCCCGAACTCGCGAGGTCGAGCTGCCCGAGGTCGGCACCGAGCGGCCACAGCTGGGCCGCCTGGGTCTGCAGGCCGGCGAGGTCCCAGTCTTCGAACACCTCGCCCGGCGTGTACTCCTCGACCAGTCGCTCCACGACCTCGGCGATCTCCTCCCGGGAGACGTCGGACATGTCGCGCCCCTCGAGGATCTCGCGCCGGTACTTGTAGATCACCCGGCGCTGCTCGTTCATGACGTCGTCGTACTCGAGCACCCGCTTGCGGATCAGGAAGTTCTGCTGCTCGACCTTCTTCTGGGCGTTCTCAACCGTGCGGCTGAGCATCTTCGCCTCCAGGGGGTACTCCTCGCCGTGCTCGTCGACGGGACCAAGCCGGTCGAGGATCTTGTAGATCCGGTCGCCGGCGAAGAGACGAATCAGCTCGTCCTCGGCGGAGAGGTAGAAGCGCGACTCGCCCGGGTCCCCCTGGCGACCCGAGCGACCGCGGAGCTGGTTGTCGATCCGCCGCGACTCGTGGCGCTCGGTGCCGCAGATGAACAGGCCGCCCGCCTCGATCACCTTCTCGCCCTCGGCCTCGCACTGCTCCCGGAACTTCGGGAGGAGCTCGGCCAGCTCCTGCTCGTAGCTCTCGTCCTCCGGGGAGACGCCGAGCTTGCGCAGCTCCGCCTTGGCCATCATCTCGGGGTCGCCGCCGAGCTTGATGTCGACGCCCCGCCCGGCCATGTTGGTGGCGATCGTCGCCGCACCCACGCGCCCGGCCTGGGCGATCGTCTCGCCCTCGCGCTGGGCGTGCTCGGGCTTCGCGTTGAGGACGACGTGATCGATGCCCTGGCGGGTTAGCTCGCCGGAAAGCATCTCGGAGACCTCGACCGAGATCGTGCCGACCAGGATCGGCTGGCCGGCCTCGTGGCGCTCCTTGATCTCGCCGACGACCGCCTTCCACTTGCCCTCCTTGGTCTTGTAGATCTGATCGTTGTGGTCATCGCGGACCATCGGCACGTTGGTCGGGATGTCGACCACCGGCATCTCGTAGATCTTCATGAACTCCTGCGCCTCGGTGAGTGCCGTACCGGTCATCCCGGCGAGCTTGTCGTAGAGGCGGAAGTAGTTCTGCAGCGTGATCGTCGCCAGGGTCTGGTTCTCCTCCCGAATCGAGACGCCCTCCTTGGCCTCGATCGCCTGGTGGAGCCCCTCCGACCAGCGGCGCCCCTCGAGGATGCGGCCGGTGAACTCGTCGACGATCTTCACCTCTCCGTCGATCAGCGCGTAGTCGTCGTCACGGTGGAACAGCGACTCGGCCTTAAGAGACTGGATCAGGTGGTTGACGAGGGTGCCGTGCTCCGACACGTAGAGGTTGTCGACGCCCAGGAACCGTTCCGCCTTCGTGACGCCCGGCTCGGTCGGGGCGACGGTCTTGTGCTTCTCGTCGTACTCGTAGTCGAAGTCCACGTTGGTGGTGTCGCGGTCCTCGCCGAGCGACTTCAGCTTCTCCTTCGCCGGCACCCCGACCAGTTGCTTGGCCAGCCGGGCGAAGGTGAAATAGAGGTCAGCCGCGGCCTCCGGGGCGCCGGAGATGATCAGCGGCGTGCGCGCCTCGTCGATCAGGATGTTGTCGACCTCGTCGACGATCGCGTAGGCGTGCGCGCGCTGAACGCAGTGCTCGAGCGAGGCCGCCATGTTGTCGCGGAGGTAGTCGAAGCCGAACTCGGAGTTGGTGCCGTAGACGACGTCGCAGGCGTAGGCCTGCTGGCGCAAGCCGGGGTCGTGCTGCGACTGGATCACGCCGACGGTTACCCCGAGCGCGTCGTAGATCGGGCCCATCCACTCGGCGTCGCGACGTGCCAGATAGTCGTTGACGGTGACCAGGTGGACGGGCGTGCCGGCGAGCGTGTTGAGGAACACGGCCAGAGTCGCGGTGAGCGTCTTTCCCTCGCCGGTCTTCATCTCGGCAATCGCGCCGTCGTGCAGCACCATGCCGCCGATCAGCTGGACGTCGAAGTGGCGCTGTCCGAGGCTCCGCCTCGCCGCCTCGCGACAGAGCGCGAACGCCTCGGGCAGCAGGTCGTCGAGCGGCTCGCCGTTGCGGGCCCGCTCCCGGAGCGCCTCGGCTTCGGTGCGGATCTCGCCGTCCTCGAGCAGTTCCATCTCCGGCTCGACGCGATTGATCGCGGCGACCCGCCGCTCGTACTCCTTGAACTGGCGCGCCTCGCCCAGGCGCAGCGCGCGATCTATCAGGCCCTTAGCCACTGGCTGAGCGTAGCAGCGGGCTCACGGGCCTCCGCTGCCTGGTCTGGCGGTCCTCTTTCCCTGCTGGACGGAGCCTTTACCGAGTGAAATCCGACTAGGCCTCGCGCCTGCGCAGCCTGGACATGACCCGCCGGGTCTGGGCGCGCTTGCGGCGCTTATCGCGATGCCGCTTCACCTGACGGCGCAGGTCCTCGGCGAGGGCGTGGATCGAGTGGATCATCTCGGGCGATGCCTCGCGGGCGCGCAACGTCACTCGCTTCAGGTGCAGGGTGGCCTCGGCCACTTCCCTGTCGGCGATCGAGGGATTGCGCTCCTCGCTCAGCTCTACCTCGAGCACCGCCAGCTCGGAGACCTGCCTGCCGATCCGCGCAAAGCGCTTCTCGACATGGTCCCGAAGCTCGTCCGTAACGTCCGTGTTCCGTCCCCTGACCTCAATCCGCATGCTCCCTCCTCTCATCGGGTGAAGCCCAGCGGCAGGCTTGTGCCGCATGCCATGGATAGGGTCGCGCTTCTGGGAGCGAAAAGCAAGCCCCGCCAGGTCATGGACTGCCAACGTCATGACGGCCGGGCATGCGGGTTGTCAGGTCACTCATCGTGACCGGGCGAAGGTCAGCGCCACCACGCGGCCGCAGCCGCCGGCCCGCAGCGCCCGAGCGCAGGCGCCGAGCGTCGCCCCGGTCGTGACCACGTCGTCCACCAGGACGGCAGCGTCGGGCGGCGGCCCGGCGAGGCGCACGCGGGGCGGGGCGGCGAGTCGCTCCGACCGCGGCCGCCCGACCTGCCGCCTCCCCTGCGAGCGCCGCAGACATCGGCCGAGTGGCAGGCCCGTTTCGAAGCTGAGCGCCGCGGCAATCCCCTCGGCCGCGTCGAACCCCCGCCACCGCCGCCGCGCGGGCGCGGCCGGGACCGGGACGATCACCCCCTCCAGAAGATCGGTCGGCGCGCGCTCGGCGATCACCGCGCCCACACGCCTCGCGAGCGGCAGCCGCGCCGCAAACTTCAGCGCCACCACCAGGTCTCGGGCAACCCCTTCATACGGCGCCGCCGACCAGGCGGCGTCGAGCCCCGGCACCGGTGTCGAGCATGGCGCGAGTCCACGCAGCCCGGACTCGCATCGCTCGCAGAGCTGCTCCCGCAGGCCGCATTCCTGCGCGCACAGGCAGCAGCGCGGCGGCGCGACCAGGCCGAGAAGCTCCGCGAGCATCGGAAGCGATCGTCGCCGCCGGGGTCGAACGCGTGGTGCGCGGACCGTGACGAAACTTCGGCGTCCGCGACTTCGTCGCTAGCCCGAGACGGGAGCGGCCCGGGCCGGCATCGTCCGGTTGCGCCCCGAGCGCTTCGCCTCGTACAGCGCCTGGTCGGCGCGCCCCACCAGGGCCGCGGGGTCTTCCTCCCGAGCCCATTCGGCGATCCCCGCCGAGCAGGACATCTCCTCCGGTGTCGCGGCCCGGAGCCGTTCGACCGCTCGAACCGCCTCGGCGAGCCCGCAGCCGGGGAGGATCAGGCCGAATTCCTCGCCCCCGTAGCGAGCCAGGAGGTCGTAGGGCCGCAGCTCGGAATGCCACGCCGCAGCGGTCTTCTTCAGCAGCCGGTCGCCGGCCTGGTGGCCGCGGGCGTCGTTGTACCCCTTGAAGCGATCCAGGTCGAGCATCGCGACGCACACCGTCGTGTCCCCGCGCCAAGCGCGAGCAATCTCCCGCGGCAGCTCCTCCTCCCAGGCCCGGCGGTTGGGCAGACCGGTGAGGTCGTCGGTTCTCGCCATCCGCCCCAGGCGCTCGAGCAGCTCGCCGCGCCCGATGGCGACGGCTGCCTCGGCCGCGAGGACGTCCATCAGGGGGGCGAGACGGGGCGAGACATCCGCAACCCGCCGCCTCCAAGCGACAACCAGGACGCCAATCGCGGTGCCTTCGTGGAGGACGGGATGCCACAGGGCAGAGGATGCGCGGGTGCGCTCGTAGAACTCCCGGTCGACATCGCCTTCGCCGTCAGCGTCGGCGACGAAGATCGGCTCCGCCCCGGTAAATGCCCGCGCGGCGCGCGACGGCTCCCCGGTCAGCGGCCACACCAGGCCACTCAGCTTCGCGCCGACCGAGGCCGCCACTGTCAGCCCACTGCCGTGGCGTGAGAGCTCCAGGAGCGCCGCCACGGGAGCCCCGGCCACGGTGCGCGCGCCCTCGCAGACCGCGGTGCGCCCGGCCGACGGGTCGGGGCTTCCGGCCAGCGCCCGCATCGTTTCGGAGAGCGCCCCGACGTCCACCGCATGATGTCCCAGCTCGCGCTCCACGACCCTGCGTTCCGTGACGTCGAGCGTCAGCGCCAGCGCGCGTGAGACCCGACCGCGGGCGTCGGCCAGCGGAAGGAGATGCAGCCGGTAGTCGTGCCCGGTGGTCGACGAATGATGGTCCAGGACCGCCTCCCCGCCCAGAGCCGCCCGGTAATGCGACGCCAGATATTCGGCCTCATCCTGAGGCAGGATCTCGTAGAGGCTGCGGCCCTCCAGATCCTCGGCCTTCCGACCGATCGCGGCCAGGCCGCTCCCACCGGCCCTCTCGATCCGAAGCTCGCGATCGAATACCACCGCGGTGGCCCGTGGCAGGTGCTCGACCAGGACGCGGTAAAGCTCGTCGCTCTCGCGGAGACGACGAAGCAGGCCAGCGAGCACGGATCCGAGCCTGATCGCGACGGCCATCAGACAAGCGCCGAGCGCAGGGTAGACCAGCTCGTTC